>JBAXJZ010000020.1:0-19173 GCA_037137595.1 Burkholderiales bacterium
TGGCGCCGCGGTCGAGGGTGGGCGCCGCCAGCAGCGCCATCCCGTCGCGGCGCGCGGTGCGCATCTGCTCGCGCATCGGCGCGAGGTCGGTGATCGCGGCCTGCGCGATCGCCTGGAGCTTCTGCTTCTGCTCGGGCGTGCCGTCGGCCGCCGAGACGATGCGGTCGGCCATCCGCTCGGCGAACTTCGCCGCGCGCTCGGGATCCATCGGGCCGGACATCGGGCCGTCGCGCCAGCCGTGGCGGGGGCCGTCGTGCCAGGGGGCCTGCGGGCCGTGCGAGCAGGCGCCGAGCGCGAGCAGGCCGGCGGCGGCGGCCGCGAAGCCGGCGGCGCGCCAGCGGCGGGAGAAGAAGCGGGAACGGGGGGTGGTCATCGTGGACTCCGTCGTGGAAGGCGGTCCGCGTCGGACCGCCGATGGAGGCCATCCTCCGCCTGCGGCGTCAACGCCGTGCGTCCGGCAGGTGAAGTTTCGTGAAGACCCCCGCGCCGGGGCCGTTGCGGGCCGGAAACGACGAAGGGCCCGTCGCCGGGCCCTCCTGGGATCGTTCGCGGCCCTCCGCGGCGGAGGGCCGCCGGCGATCAGGCCGCCTTGTACTTGACGACCTTCTGGGTCTGCGTGCCCAGGCCCTCGATGCCCAGCGTCATGACGTCGCCGGCCTTCAGGAAGACCGGGGGCTTCATGCCCAGCGCCACGCCCGGGGGCGTGCCGGTGGTGATGATGTCGCCGGGGTTCAGCGTGAACAGGCCGGACACGTACGAGACCAGGGTCGCGCAGTCGAAGATCATCGTCTTCGTGTTGCCGCGCTGGCGCTTGTCGCCGTTCACGTCGAGCCACATGTCGAGCTTGCCGGGGTTCGGCACCTCGTCGGCGGTGACCAGCCACGGGCCGATCGGGCCGAAGGTGTCGAAGCCCTTGCCCTTGTCCCAGGTCATGCCGCGCTCGATCTGCCACTCGCGCTCGGACACGTCGTTGACGACGCAGTAGCCGGCGACGTGCTTGAGCGCGTCCTTCTTCGACACGTAGCTCGCCTTCGTGCCGATGACGATGCCGAGCTCGACCTCCCAGTCGGACTTCTTCGAGCCCTTGGGCAGCATCACGTCGTCGTCCGGGCCCTGCATGCACGACAGGGTCTTGTGGAAGACGATCGGCTCGGCCGGGATCGGGTTGCCGGTCTCGGCCGCGTGGTCCGAGTAGTTCAGGCCGATCGCGACGAACTTGGTCGCGCCGCTGAACGGGATGCCGAGGCGCGGCTTGCCGCGGACGGCCGGCAGCTTCGCGGGCTTGATCTTCGCGAGCTTCGCGAGGACCTTGGGCGACAGCTGGGCCGGGCCGATGTCGGGCACGACGGCCGACAGGTCGCGCAGCACGCCTTCGGCGTCGATCAGACCGGGTTTCTCCTTGCCGGGCTTGCCGTAGCGGACGAGTTTCATGCGAGGGCTCTCCTCTGGGTGATTGAGCGGTGCGGGGGACGGGTGGGGGTCAGATCATCGTGCCGCCGTCGACGATGAACGGCTGGCCGGTGGCGAAGCGCGACTCGTCGCTGGCGAGGTAGACCGCGATCGGGGCGATCTCCTCGGCGGTGGCCAGGCGCCCCATCGGCTGGCGGGCGATGAACATCTTGCGGGCCTCGACCGGGTCGGCGAACGCGTTGATCCGGTCGCCCAGGCTCGGCGTGTCGACGGTGCCGGGGCAGATGCAGTTGCAGCGGATGCCCTTCGCGACGTAGTCGATCGCGATCGACTTCGTCAGGCCGATCACCGCGGCCTTCGACGCGCCGTAGGCGAAGCGGTTCGCGAAGCCCTTCAGGCTCGAGCACATCGAGGCCATGTTGATGATCGAGCCGCCGCCCTGCGCGAGCATGCCGGGCAGCGCGGCGGCGATGGTCTTCCACTGCGCGCGGACGTTGAGGTTGAAGCTCAGGTCCCAGTCGGCGTCGGTGCACTGCTCGATGCCGCCCTGGTGGACCCAGCCCGCGCAGTTGAACAGCACGTCGAGCGGCTGCGCGCCGACCACCTCGGCGACCTGGGCGTCGTCCAGCACGTTCAGCACGCGGGTCTCGATGCCGGCCACGCCCTTCAGCGACGCGAGCAGCTCGGGCTTCACGTCGGTGGCGATCACGTTCGCGCCCTCGGCGGCCATCATCAGCACGGTCGCGCGGCCGATGCCGGCGCCGGCCGCGGTCACCAGGATGCGCTTGCCCGCGAGTCGTCCTGCCATGGTCTCTCCTCCTCGGTCTCGATGGGCGCACTCGGACGGGGCCGGTGCGCGTGTCGGTAGGGGTGCGTGCGTGGGGTCGGTGGTCGCGGGCGGGCGCGGCCTCAGCCCCGCGGAGCGGCCGATGATAGCGCGACCCGCGCGCCGTCGGCCCCGAGCGTGCCGAGCGTGCCGCGGGCGCGCAGCGCGTCGAGCGACGCGGCCACCTCGCGGGCGAGCCCCGCGTCGGCCGCCGCGTCGGCGAAGGCCGGATCGAGCGCCAGCACCGCGCGCACGGTGGCGAGCGCATCGCCGTGCGCGGTCGCGGCCTCGTGCAGCCGCGCGGCGAGCGGATCGTCGAGCGGCAGAGGTCGGCCCGCGTCGTCGCGGCCCGCGCAGAAGCGGATCCATGCGGCCACCGCGAGCGCGGGCGCGTCGTGCGGCAGGCCCGCGCGGCGCGCGTCGACGAGGGTGGCGAGCAGCCGCTGCGGCAGCTTGCGCGAGCCGTCCATCGCGATCTGCAGCAACCGGTGACGCAGCGCCGGGTTCGCGAAGCGATCGAGCAGCCGCGCGCCGTAGGCGCCGGCATGACCGCGCACCGCGGTGGGCAGCGTGGGTGCGGCCTGCGCCCACAGCCGCTCGACGAAGGCGCGCAGGCGCGGCTCGGCGATCGCCGCGTCCACCGTCGGCAGCCCGGCCGCCGACCCGAGGTAGGCGAGCGACGAATGGGCGGCGTTCAACAGCCTCAGCTTCATCGCCTCCCAGGGCGCGACGTCGTCGACCAGCTCGACGCCGGCGGCGTCCAGCGGCGGCGCCTCGCCGGCGAAGCGGCGCTCGACCACCCACTGCGAGAACGGTTCGGCGGCCACCGGCCACGCGTCGTCGAGCCCGAGCCGCGCGGCGGCCTCCGCGCGGTCGTCGTCGGTGGTGGCCGGCACGATGCGGTCGACCATCGTGTCGGGGCAGGCCACGTTCGCGTCGATCCAGTCGGCGAGCGCCGGGTCGATCGCCGCGGCCTCGGCGCGCAATCGCGCGCCGAGCTTCGCGCCGTTGCGGGACAGGTTGTCGCAGGACAGCACCGACAGCCCGCCGCGGCCGGCCGCGCGGCGCGCGGCGAGCCCGGCGGCGAGCGTGCCGACCGCGCCCGCGGGCCCGGTCTCGTCGTAGCCCTTCTCGGTCACGGTGAGCGTGACCAGCCGCGTGTCCGGCGCGGCGATCCGCGCGACGAGCGCGGCCGGATCCTCGGGGACGACGAGGGCCTCGCGGATCGATCCGATCACCCGCGGCCGCGTGCCGGATCCGTCGCGCACCAGCAGCGCGTAGAGCCCGTCCTGCGGAGCGAGTGCGTCGCGCATCGCGGGCCGCTTCAGGCTCGCGCCGCAGACGCCCCAGCGCGGGTCGCCCGCGGCGAGCAGGTCATCGAAGACCACCGCCTGGTGCGCGCGGTGGAAGTTGCCCAGGCCCAGGTGGACGACGCCGGTGCGCACGGCACGGCGGTCGTGGCGCGGGCGCTCGACGTCGCCGGGCAGCGTGGCGAGCGTCGCGTCGGACAGGCGGGCCATCGGCGCGGACCGGTCAGCGCAGCGCGGGCACGGTGGCGTCGGCCGGGTCCGCCCAGTCGGCGTTCGGCACCAGCGGATACCAGCCCGGGCGGCCCGGGTCGCGGTCGTACGGATAGCCGCCGAGTTCCTTGTAGAGCTCGTGGTAGCGCCGCACCTTCTCCGCGTCGAGCCTGACGCCGAGGCCGGGCGCGGTGGGCACCGCGATCCGGCCGTCGACGTAGCGCATCTTGCCGCCGACGACGACGTCGTCGGTCAGGTGGTGGTAGTGCGCGTCGGCCGAGTAGCCGAGGTTGGGCACCACCGCGCCCATGTGCAGCATCGACGCGAGCTGCACGCCGAGTTCGCCCGACGAGTGCACGGCCACGCCCAGCCCGAAGGTCTCGCAGACGCCGGCCGCCTTCACGCAGGGGCGGATGCCGCCCCAGAAGGTGGTGTCGAGCAGGATCACGTCGACCGCGCGCTGCGCGACGTTGGCCGCGAGCTGCTCGAAGTTGATGACCACGGTGTTGGTCGCGGTGGGCAGGTGCACCAGCTCGCGCAGCCGTGCCATCGCGGGCATGCCCCAGACCGGGTCCTCGATGAAGTGGGTGTTGAGCCCCTCGATGCCGCGGCAGAACGCGATCGCGTCGGCGAGCGACCACGCGCAGTTGGGGTCGTGGCGCAGCGGGTCGGCCGGGAACGCGCGGGCGAGCGCGCGGTAGCACTCCAGCTCGTGCGTGGGCGGGAACACGCCGCCCTTGAGCTTGTGCGAGCGGAAGCCGTGCTCGGCCTTCAGCGCGCGCGCGTGGGCCACCAGCTGCTCGGGCGTGCGGACCTCGCCCTCGCCGGTCCGCGGGTCGGCGTAGCGGAAGAACAGGTAGCTGGCGAACTCCACCGCGTCGCGCACGCGCCCGCCGAGCAGCTCGGCCACCGGCACGCCGAGCTTCTGCCCCATGATGTCCAGGCAGGCGAACTCCAGCGCCGCGTGCATCTGCGTGCGGTTGTTGTAGAGGCTCGCCGTCGGGTTGCAGATCGCGAAGCGCATCGCCTCGAGACGGAACACGTCGTGGCCGCGCAGCAGCGAGATCAGGCCCTCGACCGCGGCGGAGGCGGTCTCGCCGCCGCCGCCGAACTCGCCGAGGCCCACGTACCCGTCGTCGGTCTCCACCTCGACCAGCGTGCGGACGAAGCGGCCCCAGTGCGCGCCGTTGCTGTGGCGAAGCGGCGCCTCCAGCGGCACGGTGACGGGGGTCGCGCGGATGCGGGCGATGCGGGTCATGCGGCGTCGGAGTCCGTGAAGTAGTGGGCGTTCTCGGTCGCGATGTTCGCGATCGCGTCGAAGATCGTGGCGATGTGCGCGCGCATCGCCTCCGACGCGCCCGCGCCGTCGCCGGCGATCACCCGGTCGACGATCGCGCGGTGCTCGGCCATCCTGAGCTTCGAGCGCTGCGCGCTGCGCAGCGACAGCCGGCGCACCCGGTCGAGCTGCGCCTTGGCCGAGTGGATCACCTGCCAGGCGCTGCGGTGGCCGGCGATGCCGGCGAGCAGCTCGTGCATCCCCTCGTCGGCGCGGAAGAAGCCCGGCGCGTCCTGCGCGGCGACCGCTCGGCGCTGCACGGCGATGTTCTCGCGCAGCAGCGCGCGGCCGGCGTCGTCGATCCGCGACGCCGCGCGTTCCACGATCCGGCATTCGAGCGTCTCGCGGACGAAGTGGTTGTCGCGCACCAGTCGCAGGTCAATCCGCGCGACGAAGGTGCCCACCTGCGGCACGACCTCCAGGAAGCCGTCCTCGGCGAGCCGCTTGAAGGCCTCCCTCACCGGCGTGCGCGACACGCCGTACCCCTCGGCGATCCGCGTCTCGGACACGGCCTCGCCGGGCGGCAGCGCGACCGACACGATGCGCTCGCGCAGGTCGCGGTAGAGCGACGGAACCACCGAGGGTTCGCGCAGCGCGAGGCCGGGGGCGCGCATCGGACGGGACATGTATACTAGTGTACAGCGCCGAACGGGGAGGCGCGCGCGGTCGTCCTGCGCTACCTTTCCGGTTCGCGGAGGAGACGGAGAGACCCGATGCTCGAATGCCAGATCCACGGCGCGGAAGACCTGCGGGTCGTCGACGTGCCCACCCCCCAGCCCGGGCCGGGCGAGGTGCTGGTGCGGCTGGGCGCCGCCGGCATCTGCGGCTCGGACATGCACTACTACTTCCACGGCCGCAACGGCAGCTTCGTGATCCGCGAGCCGCTGGTGGCCGGGCACGAGGCCTCGGGCATCGTGGCCGCGGTCGGTGCGGGCGTCACCCGCGTGAAGGCCGGCGACCGCATCGCGGTCAACCCGTCCAAGCCCTGCGGCCACTGCGCGGGCTGCCGCGAGGGCCGCGAGAACCTGTGCTCGAACATGCGCTTCCTCGGCAGCGCGAGCGTGTTCCCGCACATGCACGGCACCTTCCGCGAGTACTTCCTGATGCCGGACACGAACTGCGTGCCGGTGCACACCGACGTCTCGCTCGCCGAGATCGCGATGTCGGAGCCCTTCTCCATCGCGCTGCACTCGGCGCACCGCGCCGGCAACCTGCTCGGCAAGCGCGTGCTGATCACCGGCAGCGGCACCATCGGCTGCATGATGACGCTGGCGGCGAAGCTCGCCGGCGCGTCGCACGTCGCGATCACCGACGTCGTCGACCATCCGCTCGAGGTCGCGAAGCAGGTGGGCGCGGACCTCGCCGTCCGCACGGACCGGCTTCCGGAGGACGGCCGCCTGTCCGACCTCGTCGGCGAGCCGGACGTGGCCTTCGAGGTCTCGGGCGCGCCGTCGGCGATGACCGCGTGCCTGGAGACCGTCCGCCGCGGCGGCATCGTCGTGCAGGTCGGCACGCTGCCGCCCGACGGCTTCCATCTCAACGCCAACCTGATCATGGCCCGCGAGCTCGACGTCCGCGGCTCGTTCCGGTTCGGCAACGTGTTCGAGCATTCGGTCCGCTCGATCGCCGAGCGCCGTGTCGACGTGCGCCCGGTGCTCTCGGGCGTGCATCCGCTCACCGACGCGGTCCGCGCGATCACGCTGGCGCGCGACAAGACCGTCAGCATGAAGGTCCAGCTCGGGCCGGGCGCCTGACGCCCTGTTCCACCCAGAACCACCGACCCAGGAGGGAGACACATGAAGCTGATCGCATCGATCCTGACCGCCGCCGCCGCGCTCGCGCTGCCCGCCGTCCCGGCGCTCGCCCAGACCAAGCTGAAGTGGGCGCACGTCTACGAGACCTCGGAGCCGTACCACACCGAATCGGTGTGGGCCGCCGAGGAGATCAAGAAGCGCACCAACGGCCGCTACGAGATCCAGGTGTTCCCGGCCTCGTCGCTCGGCAAGGAGACCGACATCAACCAGGGCCTGACCCTGGGCACGGTCGACATGATCATCAGCGGCCCGTCGTTCGCCGCGCGCAACTTCCCGCGCATCGGCGTGGCCTACTACCCGTTCATCTTCCGCGACGCCGCCCACCAGGCCGCCTACGCGAAGAGCGACGTGTTCAAGGAGCTGGCCGGCGAATACCAGAAGCGCACCGGCATCGTGATGACCGCCTACACCTACTACGGTGCCCGCCACACCTCGTCGAACCGCGCGTTCAACGACTGCGCCGGCATGAAGGGCCTGAAGATCCGCGTGCCCGACGTGCCCGCCTACATGGCCACGCCCCGGGCCTGCGGCGCCAATCCCGCGCCGATCGCGTTCGCCGAGGTCTACCTGGCGCTGCAGAACGGCACGGTCGAGGCGCAGGAGAACCCGCTGACCACCATCGAGGCCAAGAAGTTCTTCGAGGTGCAGAAGCACATCATGCTGACCGGCCACATCGTCGACGGCCTGGTCACGCAGATCGCGCCGCACGTCTGGACCAAGCTGTCGGACGCCGACAAGAAGGTCTTCGTCGACGTGACCCAGGAGGCCGCCGCGCGCGCCACCGCGCAGATCGTCAAGCGCGAGGGCGAGCTGGTCGACGAGTTCAAGAAGAAGGGCATCAACATCGTCCAGGTCAACCGGCAGAGCTTCGTCGACGCCGTGCTGAAGAGCTCGACGCCCGAGTCGCTCGGCTACGACCGCAAGGACTACGACCGGATCGTCGCGCTGAAGTAAGCGCGGTCCGCTCGGCAGCCCCCCACGCGCGGGACGCCGGCCCACCAGCCGGCGTCCCGCGTCGCATCAGGACACTGTGAGAATCCCATGTCGTCGCCGCACCAAGCCCCACCCAGTCTCACGGCCGAGCAGCTCGCGCAGGAGTTCGAGGAGGCGCACGAGCCCGCGGACCTGAAGGTCTACGCGCTCGAGGACTGGTTCACCTTCGCGATCTTCTGGCTGCTCTGCGGCGTGGTGTTCCTGCAGTTCTTCACCCGCTACGTGCTGAACGACTCGGCCGCCTGGACCGAGGAGGTGGCGCGCTACCTGCTGATCGGCGTGGTGTTCCTGGGCGCGGCGATGTGCACGCGGCTCGATCGGCACATCCACGTGGACCTGATCTACCGCTACCTGCCGAAGGCCGCGTCGCGCGCGCTGGTCACCGCGGTGGACGTGTTCCGCACCGGCTTCCTCGCCTACTGCGTCTGGCTCGCCTACCAGGTCACCGTGCGCGTCGGCCACCAGCCGATGACGATGATGGACTGGCCGCTGGGCATCGTGTTCGGCTTCGTCGGCGTCTCGTTCGCGTTCATGGCGGTGCGCGCCGCGCTGCTGACGCTGCAGCACCTGCGGACCGGCACCTCGGAGCTCGAGAATCCGGGTCACCTCTCGAGCGAGGGCTGAGACCATGATGTGGATCCTGCTCGGCTCCTTCCTCGTGCTGATGCTGCTCGGCGTGCCGGTCGCGCTCGCGCTCGCCGGCTCGTCGCTGCTCTACATCGTCGCCACCGGCACCGTGCCCGACTTCGTGCTGGTGCACCGGATGATCGCCGGCGTCGACAGCTTCCCGCTGCTGGCGGTGCCCTTCTTCATCCTCGCCGGCAACCTGATGAACATCGCCGGCATCACCAAGCGCATCTACAACTTCGCCGTCGCGCTGGTGGGCTGGATGAAGGGCGGCCTGGGCCAGGTGAACATCATCGGCTCGGTGATCTTCTCCGGCATGTCGGGCACCGCGATCGCGGACGCCGCGGGCCTCGGCACGATCGAGATCAAGGCGATGAAGGACCACGGCTACCCGACCGAGTTCGCGGTCGGCGTGACCGCGGCCTCGGCCACGCTCGGGCCGATCATCCCGCCGTCGCTGCCCTTCGTGATCTACGGGATGATGGCCAACGTCTCGATCGGCTCGCTGTTCCTCGGCGGGATCATCCCGGGCGTCGTGATGACGATCCTGATGATGCTCACCGTCGCCTACTTCGCGCGGCGCAACAACTGGGGCGCGGACGTCGGCTTCTCGGCGAAGGCGCTGCTCGCGGCGTCGGTCGAGGTCGTGGTCGTGCTGGCCTTCCCGCTCACCGTCTGGCTGCTGGTCGACAAGTTCGGCGTCTCGCCCAACCTCGCCGCGGGCATCTCGCTCGCGATCCTGCTCGCGCTCGACTGGTGGTTCGACTTCTCGGCGGTGATGGCGCTGATGGCGCCGGTGCTGCTGATCGGCGGCATGACGATGGGCTGGTTCACGCCCACCGAGGCGGCCGTCGCGGCGGTGCTGTGGGCGCTGTTCCTGGGGCTGGTCCGCTATCGGTCGATGACGCTGAACCTGCTGGCCAAGGCCACCTTCGACACCATCGAGACCACCGCGTCGGTGCTGTTCATCGTCGCCGCCGCGTCGATCTTCGCGTGGCTGCTGACGGTGAGCCAGGCCGCGGAGATGCTGACCTCGTTCATCCTCGGCATCACCGACAACAAGTGGGTGTTCCTGCTGCTGGCGAACCTGCTGATGCTGTTCGTCGGCTGCTTCCTCGACACCATCGCGGCGATCACGATCCTGGTGCCGATCCTGATGCCGATCGTGCTCAAGCTCGGCATCGACCCGATCCACTTCGGGCTGATCATGACGCTGAACCTGATGATCGGGCTGCTGCACCCGCCGCTGGGGATGGTGCTGTTCGTGCTGGCGAGGGTGGCGAACCTCTCGGTGGAACGCACGACGGTGGCGATCCTGCCGTGGCTGGTGCCGCTGGTGCTGTCGCTGATCGCGATCACCTACATCCCGGCGATCACGCTCTGGCTGCCCCACGCGCTGAAGTGAGGCCGCGCCGTCCGGTCGGGCGTCAGTCGACCCGGACGGCCAGCCAGGCCTCGGTCAGGTAGGGAAAGGCCACCTCGGGCCCGCGCAGCGCGGGGTGGCGGTCCGGCAGCGCGCGCACGCGCGCCGCCACCGCCGCCCGATCGGCCTCGGGCAGCGCGGCGACGAAGCTCACCGACAGCACGCGGTCGACCACCACCCGCTCGAAGGGCCCGACGTGGCGATGCGGGAAGGTCTCCACGCGCGGCGGCGTGAACCATCGCGGCGGCTCGAAGGCCGCCTTCCAGCGGCCGGTCCGGTGGCGCGGCGCGTCGCCCTCGTGCGGCTCGAACACGCGCGTGAGCTCGGCGACCCAGCCGGTCGACTCGTCGCGGACGTTCCAGACCAGGCCGAGCCGTCCGCCCGGCCGCAGCACCCGATGGAATTCGCGCAGCACCGCGGGGCTGTCGAACCAGTGGAAGGCCTGCGCGCAGACGAGCGCGTCGACCGACGCGTCGGCCAGCGGCAGCGCCTCGGCGCTCCCGTCGAGGGCCGTGGCCCCGGGCGCGGCGGCGGCGATGCGGGCGCGCATCTCGGCGACCGGCTCGACCGCGACCACATCGGCCCCGGTGGCGACCAGCCGGGCGGTGAAGCGGCCGGTGCCGGCGCCGACGTCGGCGACGACGCGGCCGGGACCGAGGCCCAGGGCCGCGGCGAGCCAGCCGCCGAGCGCCTCGGGATACTCGGGGCGCCCGCGCTCGTAGGTGGCGGAGCCGGCGGCGAATCCGACGCGGGCGGCATCGTGCAGGGTCATCGGAGGTCCCGGGAACGGTCGCGACGGGCGCGGTGGCCGCAGCATACGCGGGCGCGCGGACCCCGGCCGACGGCCGGCGCCGGACGACCGCCCGCCCGGACCGTGTAAGCTCGGCCGCGTCGAAGTGACCATGCAGTCGCGAATCGACCGGACCGTCCTCAGGTCCGCCCCTCCTCCACCGACACCGCCCGTCCCGAAGGCATGAGGACTCCCGTGCACCGATCCGTCCCGACCCCTCGCCGCACGACCGGCGCGCTGATCCTCGCCGCGCTCGCGGCGCCCGCCGTGCCCGCGGTGGCGCAGACCGCCGCCCCGGCCGCGCTCGAATTCGAGCTCGACCGCTACCAGGTCCGGCAGAACACCCTCCAGCGCCCCAACACCGACGCCGGCGACCGGTTCTCCGCCCTGCCCTACCTGGGCGAGTCGCTGACCACGGGCCGGCTCGCCGTGGACCTGCCGTTCGAGCGCTGGGGGGCCGGTCACCGGATCGGCCTGGCCTACGTGCCGCTGTCGGCCGAGGGCACGGCGACGCCCGCCACGGGGCTGCGCTACCAGGGCACGGCCTTCGCCGCCGGCACGCCGCTGACGCTGAAGTACCGGTTCAACACCTGGCGGTTCACCTACAGCGTGCCGGTGGTCGAGCCCGGCGCGGGCGGCGGCTGGTCGCTGCGGGCGGGCGGCACGCTCGCGATCCGCGACGCCCAGGTGCGGCTGTCGCAGGGCGGGCGCGTGGCCGACTTCACGAACGTGGGGCCGGTGCCGCTGCTGTACGTCGCGGCGCGCCGCGAGTTCGGTTCGGGCTGGGGCCTCGAGGGCGCCTTCGACGCGTTTCCCGCGCCGGGCGGCGGCGGCCTCTTCGACGGCACGATGCGCGTCACCTACCGGCTGAGCCCGTCGGTGACGGCCTTCGCGGGCCTGCGCCACCTCGAGGGCGGCGCGATCGCCGACGAGTTCTACAACTACGTCCGAGCCACGAGCGCGACGCTCGGCCTGCGCGCGTCGTTCTGAGCGGCGGGCCGGCTCGCGCCGGGCGGCGCGCGGCGGACCGCGCCGCCGCTCAGGACTTGCCGGCCTTCTCCAGCCTCGCGAGGTCGATCGACTGCACCGCCCGCCTGAGGTCGGCCAGCGGCACGCCGCGCCCGTCGGCCTCGACGATCACGCCGTTGGCCAGCACCACCTTGTACTCGGCCGACGAGCCGTCCTTGCGCTCGCGCTCGTGGACGATCCGCGCACCGTCCTTGAAGGTGCGTTCGCGGTCGTCCTGCGACTCGCGTTCGCCGATCACGCCGGCCCAGCCGGCCACCGACATCAGTCCCGACAGGCCGCCGATGTCGAGCACCTCGACCTTCATGCGCCGGTCCCCGCCGCCGTACTCGGCCTCGGCGCGCGACGCGGCGAGCCCCATCGGCGCCGACGAGCCGGTCTCCCAGCGGCCGCGCGGCAGGTCCGCGAGCGTCTCGGGGAGCGCCGCCTTCAGCTCGTCGACGGGGAGGGGCGCGCGCTGGCCGGCGCCGGTCAGCGCGCCGATCACCTGGCCCGCGGCCTTGGCCGCCGCGTCGGCGTCGCCGGACTTGGAGGCCGTCTCCATCTTCTTCGCGGCCTCCTCCATCTTCTTCGCGAAGTCGTCGAGCTTCTTCGTGTCGACGGCGACATCGCCTCGCGGCGTGGAGATCTTCAGGTCCGCGCCGCTCATCATCCCGCGCGTGGGCGTGAGCGCCGAGGTGATCATCCCCACCACCAGCCCCGCGACGAAGCCGCAGACGATCAGCACCGCGGTGTAGGGCCACGCGCGTTCCTCGGGCACCTTCATCAGCACCGGCACGCCGAGTCGGATCAGCCAGACGGTGTAGATCGCACCGAGCAGCGCGAGCATCGACAGCGAGGGCAGCACGTAGAAGATGCCCGCGACCATCGACGCGGTGGACCCGTAGGCCATCAGCTTGAAGGCCGAGAGGAAGTCCGCGCGGCCGCCGAAGCGCGGCGCGAGCGCGTCGGCCACCTTCGCGATCACCCAGACCATCACCACCGACATCACCAGGCCGACGACGGCCTGCGCGATCCCGGCGAGGAACGGCACCCGGATGGTCACGCCCATCATGCCGAACCCGATCAGCGAGAACCCGACGAAGGTGGCGATCGCGGGGATCGCGGCGAGCCAGACGAGCCAGTCCCGGACGATCGACGGGACGGTCGCCGCCTCCGCCTCGATGATCGGCCACTCCGTCTTGGGCGTGGTCAGGATGGACTTGATGCGGTCGATCGACACCATGGAGGGCTCCCCGGCGACGGCCGCGCGCGGATCGGGACGTCCGCGGGTCTGGCCACCGTGTCCACAGCGTAGCGCCGGGTCCGGTCGACGCCAAGCATGGAATGTGGAGCGCCCCTCCTGGCCGGTCGGCCCCGCCTCAGTACCCGATCGCGGCGCCGTCGCTGCGCGGATCCGATCCGCCCATCCGCATGCCGCTGTCGGGATCGATGGTGATCCCGTGCGCGTGGCCCGCGAGCTCGTTGAACGGCCCCCAGCGGTCGACGACGTGGCCGCGGCGCTCGAGCTCGTCGATCGTCGCGGCCGGGAAGCGCGATTCGACGTGCAGCGTGTCGCGGGCCTCGCCGAGCGCGAAGCGCCCGGACAGCCAGCGCGGCGCCTCGACGGCCTGCTGGATGTCGTGCCCGTGGTCGATCATCGACACGTAGGTCTGCGCGTGGATCTGCGGCTGGCCGTCGGCCCCCATGCAGCCGACCACGCCCCAGAGCCGGCCCTGCCGGAAGGCGATCGACGCGATCAGCGTGTGCAGCGGCGTCTTGCCCGGCTCGACGCAGTTCGGATGCGCGGGGTCGAGGTTGAAGTAGGCGCCCCGGTTCTGCAGCACGACGCCGGTGTCGCCGGCGACCACGCAGGATCCGAACACGCCGTACAGGCTGTTGATGAGCGCGGCCGCGTTGCCCTCTGCGTCGACCGCGGCGATGAACACGGTATCGCCCTTCAGGCTGCCGTACGAGGGCACCTTGTCCCACGGCAGCGCGCGGTCCGGGTCCATCAGCGCGCGTCGCTCGTCGGCGTAGGCCTTCGAGATCAGTCGGTCCATCGGCACCTCGGCGAACCGCGGGTCGGCGAGGTGGCGGTCGCGGTCGTGATAGGCGATCTGCTTGGCCTGGACCATCAGGTGCGCGTGATCGGGGCCGAGGTCCGGGCGCCGGTGCAGCTCGAAGGGCTCGATCAGGTTCAGCATCTCGAGCACCGTGAAGCCCTGGGTGGGCGCGGGCGTCTCGAAGATCGTCACGTCGCGGTAGGTGCCGCGGATCGGCTCGCCCCAGCGGGCCGACTGGGCGGCGAGGTCGGCCGCGTCGAAGAAGCCGCCCTCGGCCTTCGAGAAGCGGGCGAGCTCGCGGCCGACCGGGCCGTCGTAGAAGCCGGCGTGACCGCCCGCGGCGAGCGCCTCGATCGTGCGCGCGAGGTCGGGGTTCGTCAGGCGCGCGCCGGCGCGCGGCGCGCGCCCCTCGGGCAGGAAGATGGCCGCGGCGTGTCGATGCGGCGCGAGCTCGGCCGCGGCGCCCGCGATCCAGCCCGCGAGCCGTTCGGTGACCGGGAAGCCGTGGCGCGCGTAGTCGATCGCGGCCTCCAGGTCGCGGCCCAGCGGCAGCCGGCCGTAGGCGCGATGCGCCTCGACCCAGCTCGACACCGCGCCCGGCGTGGTCAGCGTCGCGGGCAGGATGCCGCGGAACGGGATCTCGGCGTGGCCGCGTCCGGTGAACCACGCGGCGCTCGCCGACGCCGCGGCCCGGCCGCCGCCGTCGAGGAAACGCACCGCGCCGGTCTTCGCGTCGTGGATCAGCCAGAAGGCGTCGCCGCCGAGGCCGGTCATGTGCGGATAGACGACCGACAGCACGCTGCTGGCGGCGATCGCGGCGTCGACCGCGGAGCCGCCGGCCCGCAGCGCGTCGACGCCGGCCTGCGACGCGAGGGCGTGCGGGCAGGCGACCATGCCTCGCGGCGCCATGGTGACGGGGCGACCTGTCCTGATGTCCATCTCGGCTCCTGGCCCGGGGGTGGCTGCGGGCGACCGGCGACTCTAGCCGAGCACGGCGCGGCGCGTGCGGGAAACCCGGGGTCTTCCTGGAACGCGGCCCGCGGCCCGGCCCGCCTGCGCGGCGCTAGACTCGCCCTCGCCCTTCCGCACCCACGAGGAGCCCCGCATGCCGCGCATCGTCGACGTCGAGATCCTGCAGGTGGACCTGCCGCCGAAGGTGCCGCGCTCGGACGCGATCCAGTCCTTCGTGACGCAGGAGACGCCGATCGTGCGGCTCGTGACCGACGACGGCGCGCAGGGCATCGGCTACTCGTACACCATCGGCACCGGCGGCTCGTCGGTGGTCGCGCTGCTCGCCGACCACCTCGCGCCGCGGCTGATCGGCCGCGACGCCGACGACATCGAGGCGATCTGGAAGGACCTGTTCTTCCACACCCACGCCACCGCGGTCGGCGCGATCACAGCGCTCGCGCTCGCCGCGATCGACACCGCGCTCTGGGACCTGCGCGGCAAGCGGCTCGGGCTGCCGCTGTGGCAGCTCGCCGGCGGCGCGCAGCCGCGCGTGCCGGTCTACAGCACCGAGGGCGGCTGGCTGCAGCTGCCCACCGACACGCTGGTGCGCGAGTCGGTGCTCGCCAAGCAGCAGGGCTTCCGCGGCGTGAAGATCAAGGTCGGCCGGCCGCACGTGTCGGAGGACGTCGCGCGGCTGCGCGCGGTCCGCGACGCGGTGGGCGACGGCTTCGAGATCATGACCGACGCGAACCAGGGCTTCGACGTCGCCGAGGCGATCCGCCGCGCGCGGCACTTCGAGCCGCTGGACCTCGCCTGGTTCGAGGAGCCGCTGCCGGCCGAGGACCTCGGCGGCCACGTGCGGCTCGCGGCCTCGACCTCGATCCCGGTCGCGGTCGGCGAGTCGATCTACTCGCTGCAGCACTTCCGCGAATACCTGCAGCGCGAGGCCTGCTCGATCGTGCAGGTGGACGTCGCGCGGATCGGCGGGATCACGCCGTGGCTGAAGGTCGCGCACCTGGCCGAGAGCTTCAACGTGCCGGTGTGCCCGCACTTCCTGATGGAACTGCACGTGTCGCTGACCGCGGCGGCGCCGGCCGCGAAGTGGGTCGAGTACATCCCGCAGCTCGACGACGTGACCACGTCGCGCATCCGGATCGAGGACGGCTACGCGATCCCGCCGGACACGCCCGGCAACGGCATCGACTGGGACTGGCCGACGATCGAGGCGCGCACGGTGGCGCGGCGGCGGGTGACGGCGAAGGGCGCCTGAGGCGCGGCGCACACGCGCCGGGTCAGCGCCCGCAGTCCTCGGGCACCGCGGCGCGCAGCCGCTCGGCCCGCTGGGGCGTCGACGGATGCGTCGACAGCCAGTCGCTGCCGCCGGTGTCGCCGTGACGGCGACCGAGGTCGAGCAGCAGGTCGGCCATCGGGCCGGTGGGCCGGCCGGCGCGCGTCATCGTCGCGATCGCGAAGCAGTCGGCCTGCGACTCGTGGCCGCGCTGGTAGGCGAGTCCGGCCACCGCCGACGCGGCCGTCGTGGTCAGCGTCGACAGGTCGCCGAGCACCAGCGCGAGGCCGATGTTCATCACCCCCTGCTCGACCACCATCCGGGTGCCGTGCCGGTGCATCACGTGGCCGACCTCGTGGGCGAGCACGCCGAGCACCGCGTCGTCGGGCAGCTTGAGCTCCGCGGCGCGCTCGACCAGCTCGTCGGTGAGGATCACCGCCCCGCCCGGCAGCGCGAGCGCGTTCGGGCCGATGCCGCGGCGGAAGTGCAGCACGAGCTTCGGCGCATAGCCGTCGTCCGGCCGTGCGGGCAGGGCCTCGCGCAGCCCGTCGAACGCCGCGCGCAGCGCCGCCTGCCGTTCGGCGGGCAGGCGGCTCGGGGCGAGCCACTTCGCATCACCGAGCACCTGTTCCGAAATCGCGAGCTCCCACTCGAGCGGCACATGGCGGGCGATCCGCTCGCCGAGCCAGGGCACGGCGAACCGGTGCAGCGCGAGCACCACCACGACACACAGCGCGACGACGGCGAGCAGCGCTGACCAGCGCGTCTGCATCAGCGCCGCGAGGCCGGGCCGCACGCCGGCGGCGTCGCAGGCACGCTGCCAGTCGTCCGGCCGCGCGATCTGCAGGCTGCCGAGGCCGCGCACGCCCACGACCAGCCGGGGCGGCGAGCGCCGCGCGCTCCAGCGCTGAGGCCAGTCCACGTCGCGCCCCGGCACCGTCCGCGTCGCTTCGCCGGGCACGTCGACGCGCAGCTCCGGGCCGGCCGGCCCGCGGACGACGCGGACCGCGACCGGGCGCGCCCGGGTGTCCAGGCCGTCGAACCAGAGCGCCTCGAGCGGGTCGCCGTCGCGTCCGGTCATCGGGTTCAGCCGATCAGGTCGAGGCCGGCGGCGTCGGCGAGCATGTCCCCGACGCCGGCGCCGTGTGCCTGCAGGCGCCCGGTGACCGAGTCCAGCCCGCCGCGGACGTGCAGCCTCACCGACTCGACCTTCATCCGGTATTCGCGGACCCGCGCGAACGGCCGCCACAGCCCGAGCGTGACGACGGTCAGCAGGACGTTCGCCACGCGCATCCGCGTGAAGCGGGCGGCCGACAGCGTGCACTGCGTCCGGACGATCCGGCCCAGCCCCGCGCCGTTCCAGACCAGCGCGAAGAGCGAGGCCTCGCGCCACGCGTAGAGCGGGACCGCGCAGGCGGCCACGGCCAGCAGCGCGACGAGGATGCCGACCGCCGCGGCCATCGCGACCGCCGGCCCCGCGGGCGCGGCCGGGTCGTCGCCCGGGGGGCCGACGAGCAGGAAGACGCCCACGCCGAGCGCGACGGCGATCGCGGCCCACGCGCCGCCGGCGATCAGCGAGACCCGCAGGTACGCGCCGAAGCCCGGCTTGAAGCGGCCGGCGACGTCGCCCAGGCCGCCGCGCTCGAACAGCAGCCGGCGGTAGCCGTACTCCAGGCGCACGTAGAGCAGCGCGCTGGCGATCAGCGCCACGAGACCCGCGGCACCGAGGGGGACGAGGTGCGCGGCCCGTTCGGCGGCGTCGTCGGTGTCGAGCGCCATCCCCGCGGCCACCACCGCCGCCCAGATCGCGCCGATCGCCGCCAGCGGCCAGCTCGCCCGGTAGACCTCCGGGCGCGTCGCGGCGAAGTGCAGCTGCAGGCCGCGCCAGCGGGTCGCCGCCAGCCGGAAGCGCATCGCGCCCTGCCAGACCAGCGGCGCGAGCGCCACGCCCGCGGCGAGCATCGTGAACGCCACCACGTCCTGGCCGGTCCGCGACGCGATCTCGTAGGCGACGTACAGGCCCGCGAAGACGAGGAAGCCGAACACCATCCGCCGCATCGGCGCGGCGAACTCCAGCGGGCTGCCGGCCACCTCGGTGTGGTCGTAGAACCAGCGGGCGGTGCGCCGTCGGGCCCACGGCGTGTAGAAGCCGAAGCTCAGGATCATCAGCACGAGGTTGACGATCCAGACGCGGAAGTAGCCGCCGCCGGTGCCGGTGAAGCGGACCGCGTGGACCTCGACGCCGGCCGCGCCGGGCGCGGGGCCGCCGGGGCCGCCGGGCGGGACGGTGGGCGGGGGCCGGCGGAGCGGGCGTTGACCGCTGCCGACGTGGCGGGGCGGCCGGGCTCGAACTCGGACCCCTGCGACCGGCAGGATTGCACTGAAACTGATGCAAAAAGCGCGCACCCAAACGCGCAGGCCGCCCAACGCGTGGGCTGCCCGCGTCAGCATTTTCCGCGGGATCGTTCTGGTCTGCCGCCACGCCCGAGGCCGCGCGACCGAGCGCGATCGATTCACGCGCAAAATCGGAGGGTCTGAACGCTGCAGGTCGGGTTGAGAGCGCCGGAGGGGCGTGCGGCGTGCGAACGCCCGCCGTGCGCGACGGCCACGATTCGTGTTCGCACCACAGGCACGAACGCTCCAGCGGTGCAAACTGTGCCGCTTGAAGAGCAGCGGCTGACCGTGCAGTCTTTGAATTGGCATGAACGCGGCTGCGCGCTTCCCTGCCTGTGTGGAGCAGCACCGTCACCCCTCAGTCATCGCCCAGCCGTCCGCCGGCGTGCGCGCAAGCCCGAAGGAGGTCCCCTCTGCACATATGCCCCTGCCGGTGATTTAACGCGCCGCCGCGCTCCGCGTCACCAGGCCACCGCCGCCGCGCGCGCCTCCAGCGCGGCCGCCGCCGCCGCGGCCCCCTGCAGCGCGCCCCGCTGCTCCTCCAGCAGGCCCTTGGCCATGTGCTGCACCGACAGCCGCTCCTCCCAGCCCACGAGCCGCCGCATAAGGTCGTCCCCAGACGGATCCAGCACCGACAGCAGGGCCGCCTCGGCGGCCGGCTCGCCCTGCCGCGCCGCGGCCGTCCTCGCGGCCGACGACAGCCCGCCCAGCGCCGCCGCCGCCGCGGCCG
>JBAXJZ010000021.1:0-18641 GCA_037137595.1 Burkholderiales bacterium
CAGCCCGTGCTCGCCGTCGAGCCAGCCCTCGCCCTCGGGCGCCTCGGGACCGGCCGCGAGCGCGGCGAGCCGCTCCGGCCGCGCCGCCGCGAGCCGCCCGAGCCCGAAGGCCAGCCGGTTCGCCGCGACCGCCACGCCGTTCAGCTCGATCGCGCGGTCGATCGCCGCGAGCGACACCGGCACCAGCCCGCGCTGCCAGGCGGCGCCCAGCATCAGCACGTTCGAGGGCATCGTGTCGCCGAGCGCCGCGTCGGCGATCGCCTGCGCGTCCAGCGTCGACACGCGCCCTTCGCCCGCGGCCGCCCGCAGCTTCTCCAGCAGCGCCGGCGCGTGCAGCGACGCGTCGGGGTCGCGCACGAAGGCCGCGGTCGCGAGCTCGTGGACGTTCGCGACCACGACGGTGCGGCCGTGCTTGACGGTGGCCAGCGCGTCCGCCGACGCGCCGACCACCAGGTCGCAGGCGAGCAGCGCATCGGCCTGCTGGGTGTCGATCCGCACCTGGTTCAGCAGGTCGGCGGTGGGTGCGATCCGCACGAAGGACAGCACCGCGCCGCCCTTCTGCGCGAAGCCCATGAAGTCGAGCACCGAGGCGTGTTTCCCCTCGAGGTGCGCCGCCATCGTGACGAGCGCGCCCACCGTCACCACGCCCGTGCCGCCCACGCCGGTCACCAGAAGGTCGAAGGGCCCGGTCCAGGTCCACGGCGCGGGCGTCGGCAGCGCGGCGATCTCGCGGGCGATCGCATCGGCCGCCTCGCGCGAGGCGCCGGCGCGGCGCCGCAGCCGCGCGCCCTCGACCGACACGAAGCTCGGGCAGAAGCCGTCCATGCAGGAGAAGTCCTTGTTGCACGAGCTCTGCTCGATGCCCCGCTTGCGCCCCCAGTCGGTCTCCTTCGGGATCACCGACAGGCAGTTCGACGCGCGGCCGCAGTCGCCGCAGCCCTCGCAGACGCGCTCGTTGACGAACACGCGCCGCGGCGGATCGGGGTACGCGGGCCGGCCGTCGACCTTCTGCTTGCGGCGGCGCCGCTTCTCGGCCGCGCAGGTCTGGTCGTAGATCATCACCGTCACGCCCGCGGTGGCGCGCAGCTCGCGCTGCACCGGGTCGAGCGCGTCGCGGTGGTGGAACGTGGTGCCGCGAGGGAACTCGGCGTGATGCCCGTCGTACTTCCACGGCTCGTCCGAGACCACCACCACGCGCACCGCGCCCTCGGCCTCGACCTGCCGCGCGATCTCGGCGACCGACAGCGGGCCGTCGACCGGCTGGCCGCCGGTCATCGCGACCGCGTCGTTGTAGAGGATCTTGTAGGTGATCGTCGCCTTCGCCGCGATGGCCTGCCGGATCGCGAGGTAGCCCGAGTGGTAGTAGGTGCCGTCGCCCAGGTTCTGGAACACGTGCGGCGCGGCGCTGAAGCGCGAGGCCGCGGCCCAGTCGACGCCCTCGCCGCCCATCTGGATCAGGCCGCCGGTGCCGCGGTCCATCCAGCTCGCCATGAAATGGCAGCCGATGCCGGCGAGCGCGCGCGAGCCCTCGGGCACGACGGTGCTGCGGTTGTGCGGGCAGCCCGAGCAGAAGTACGGCTGGCGGCGCACCGCGTCGCCCGCGTTCGACAGCAGCGCCGGCATCGTGAAGTCGACGACCAGGGCGCGGCGGTCGAGCATCGGGTTCAGCCGCGCGAGCCAGTCGGCCACCACGCCCATGATCCGCGACGGCCGCAGCTCGCCCAGCGCCGACAGCAGCGGCGTGCCGTCGGACGCGGTCTTGCCCGCGATCCGCGGCCGCTGCGGGCCGGGCAGGCCGTAGAGGAGTTCCTTCAGCTGGCGCTCGACCACCGGCGCCTTCTCCTCGATCACCAGGATCTCCTCGAGGCCCTGCGCGAACTCGAGCACGCGGGTCGGCTCGAGCGGGAACACGAGCCCGACCTTGTAGACCCGCACGCCGGCGGCGGCGAGCGCGTCGGGGTCGAGATCCAGGCGGCGCAGCACCTCCATGAAGTCGAAGTGCGCCTTGCCGACGGTGACGATGCCGAGCGTGGCCGCGGGCGTCGCCACCACGTGGCGGTCGATCGAGTTCAGCCGCGCGAACGCGCGGACCGCGTCGAGCTTGGCCGCGAGCCTCGCCTCGAGCCCCAGCGAGGGCAGGTCGCCGGCGCGCACGTGCAGGCCGTCGATGCCCGGCGGCAGCGCCCAGTCCACCGGATCCTCGAAGTCGATCGCGACGCGGTCGAGGTCCACCGTCATCGCCGACTCCACCACCTCGCTGATCGCCTTGAAGCCCACCCAGGCGCCGGAGAAGCGCGACAGCGCCCAGCCGTAGAGGCCGAACTCCAGGTACTCGGCCACGTTCGCCGGATGCAGCACCGGCATCGACCAGGCCTGCATCGCGAGGTCCGACTGGTGCGGCATCGACGAGGACACGCAGCCGTGGTCGTCGCCGGCCACCACCAGCACGCCGCCCTGCGGGCTCGAGCCGAAGACGTGGCCGTGCTTGAGCGCGTCGCCGGCGCGGTCCACGCCCGGGCCCTTGCCGTACCACATCGCGAAGACGCCCTCGACGCGGCGCTGCGGATCGAGCGCGACCCGCTGCGTGCCGAGGCAGGCCGTGGCGGCGAGGTCCTCGTTGATCGCGGGCAGGAACTCGACGTCGGCCTCGGCGAGCAGCGCCTTCGCCTTCCACATCTGCTGGTCGACCATGCCGAGCGGGCTGCCGCGGTAGCCCGAGACGAAGCCCGCGGTCGCGAGGCCGCGGCGCGTGTCCAGGGCCCGCTGCATCAGCGGCAGGCGGACCAGCGCCTGGGTGCCGGTGAGGAAGACGCGACCGGTGTCGGCGCGCAGCGCGTCGGACAGGGCATAGCCGGCGAGGGGCAGGGCGGTGGCGGCGTCCGGAGGCGGATCCCCGGGCGCGTCGGAGCCGGCGGACAGGGGGGCGGGGGCGGCCATCGCGGTCTCCTGCGTGTCGATCGAACGAGTCTAGGCGCGAGGGCGCGGAAAAGGCGTTCGCAGATCGAGGACTGGCGGCGATAATCGAACGATCCATCTCGATGAATCGGCATCATGCAGGATGAACCGTTCGACAAGGCCTCCCGCGCGATCCTGAACGAGCTGCAGCAGGACACCCGCCTGTCGCAGCAGGAACTGGCCGAGCGGGTCGGGTTGAGCGCCACCCCGGTCTGGCGCCGCATCCGCGAGCTGAGCGAGCGGGGCGTGATCCGCCGCTTCGTCGCGCTGCTCGACCGCGAGAAGCTCGGCCTGCACGCCTGCGTGCTCGCGAACGTCTCGCTGGAGCGGCACGTCGAGGGCGTGGTCGACGGCTTCGAGCGGCGGGTGCGGGCCTGCCCGGAGATCGTCGAGTGCCACGGCATCACCGGCGAGGCCGACTACCTGATCAAGGTGGTGGTGCCCGACATGAAGGCCTACGACCGGTTCCTGCACGAGGTGATGTTCAGGATTCCCGGCGTGGCCAGCATCCGCACCAACGTCGTCCTGCGCGAGGTCAAGTACGAGACCGCGCTGCCGCTGCCGCGCTGAACGGCACGGATGCCCGAGCGCGGCGGTCGGGCTTGCCAGTCCGGCGGAGGCCGCGGGGCGCACGATGCACGCGGGGTTCGCGTCGACGCCGGGGAGGGCCGTCGACGCGCCTCCCGTACCGCCGGCGACGCGCCCCGTGCCCGTCGTCGCCTCTCCACGCGCGCCGTCGGGCGCGTCGCCGCTCCAACCGAGGTGAGCGCATGAACGACTCGTCGATGTCCCTCCCCGCCGCCGCCGCCCGCGCGGCCGACCGTACCCGCTGGTTCCATCGCAAGGGCTGGCAGTTCGGCAGCACCGAGTTCTCGGTGGCTGCGCTGATCGTCCTGCTGTTCGTCGGTCTGGCGCCGCTGGTGGCCTACGTCTTCGCCGGCTTCGCCGCGCCGAGCTGGCCGCGCGACTGGCCGGTCGCCACCGCGATCTGGGTCGCGGTGGTCGCGCTCGGCTACCCCGCCTGGTCGGCGCTCGAGGCGCGGTCGTTCGCCGCCTGGGCCCGCGGCCTCGAACCCGCCCAGCAGGCGGCCGAGACGGCGATCTACGCGGCCCACGCCGCGCAGTCGCGCCTGTGGTGGACCGGCGTGCTGGCCGCCTACCTGGTCGTCGCGCTGCTGGGTTTCGTCGTCCGCGGCTGACCCCCGCCGGAGGCGCGCCGCCGCCTCCGCCTCGCGCCGAGTGTCGCCGGGCAGACGATGCCCGACGGCGGCACTCGGCCATTCGTCGCCCCGGCGCACCGCGCCGACGCGGCGCGACCTCCTCGCATCGCCCGGGACCGGTGCCGCGGGGCACGCGGTCGCACTGCGATCGGCCGTCGCGCGCGGGGGTGGTGCAGCGCATCAACAGCGCCGGCGACGTGCCTCATTTCGGCCGATCGGCGCTGAAAGCGACACCTAGAGTCGCCTGGAATCCGGTCGTTCCGGCGCGCCTCGGGCACGTCGGACGCCCGCTCCATGACCGCGCGACGACCTCCTTCCGCCATGACGACGACCGACGAACTGCTCCCCCACATGCGCAAGGTCCAGGCTGCCGAGCGCGACATGCGCGAACTCGGCCTGGTCTGGCAGACGATCGAATCGGCGGCTGCGATCAGCTGCCCGGAAGAAGTGGCGTCGATCCTGCCGACGCTGTCGCGCACCCGCGAGCGCTTCGGCGCGCTGCAGCTGCGGCTGGTCGAGAGCCTCGCGTCGGAGAGCCGGGCCGAGCTGGGCGACGAGCTGGCGGCGCGCGCGCGCTGCACGATCGACATCCTGGTGCGCAACCTGTTCGAGCGCACCGCCGACGTCGGCTTCCTGGCGACCGACGACGTGATCCGCGGCTTCTGCGCGGCCGGGCCCGAGGAGCGAGAGGCCGGCCGCGAGGCGCTGCGCGTGCGGCTCGCCGAATACCAGTCCAAGTACACCGTCTACGAGGACGTCGTCGTGCTGTCGACCGAGGGCGAGGTGCTGGTCCGGCTCGACACGGCCGCGACGCTGACGCACAGCGCGGAGCCGCTCGTGGCCGAGGCGCTCGGCGCCGACGGCTTCCGCGAGCGCTTCGGGCCGACGGATCTGGTGGCGTCGGGCCTGCCCGCGCTGCTCTACGCGCACCGGATCACCCACCCCGACGGCCGGCCGCTCGGGGCGCTGGTGCTGGTGTTCCGCTTCGTCGACGAGATGCGCCGGATCTTCGCCGGGATGGACGACGAGCGCGGCCAGACCGCGATCGTGCTGGTCGACGAGGCGCAGCGGGTGATCGCGAGCAACGACGAGGCGCACATCCCGATCGGCGCGCTGCTGCCCCGGATCGAGGCCGACGGCGCGGTGCTCACCACCTTCGCCGGTCGCGAGTACATGGCCGTCTGCTGCGCCACCCGCGGCTACCAGGGCTACATGGGCCTGCCGTGGCGCGCGCAGGCGATGGTCTCGCTGCTGACCGCGTTCCGGCCGCGCTCGACCGACGTGTCGTCGATCGACGTGCCGCTCGACAACGACGAGCTGACCGAGATCCAGCGCGACGCGGACGAGATCAACCGCGAGCTGCGCCGGGTCGTCTGGAACGGTCAGCTGATGGCCCACTCGCGCCAGGGCGACCGCCTCCGGCTGAAGGCGGTGCTCAACGAGGTGAACGTCGCCGGGTACCGGACGCGCGAGCGGGTGAGCCTCGCGGTGCGCGATCTCTACCGCACCTCGCTCGCCCGCGCGCGGCACCAGGCCTCCGACCTCGCGCGGCTCGCGGCCGACATCATGGATCGCAACCTCTACGAGCGCGCGAACGACTGCCGATGGTGGGCGCTGTCGCCCGCGATCGCCGAGCGCCTGTCCGAGCCGCCGTCCGAACGCTGCACCACGGTGCTCAACGGCATGCTGGACCGCCTGAACGCGCTCTACACCGTGTACAGCCGCATCGCGGTCTTCGACGCCGAGGGCACGGTCCGTGGCGTCTCGCGCGCGTCGGACGCGCCGGGGCTGGTGGGGCGGCAGGTGGAGTCCGAGTGGCTCGAAGGCGTCCGCCGGCTGCAGGGCCCCCAGCAGTACGCGGTGACGGCGTTCGGGCCGACCGACTTCCACGACCTCGGCGACACCTACGTCTACCTCGCGGCGATCCGCGACCCGCAGGGCGGCGCGCTGCTCGGCGGCATCGGCATCGTGTTCAACTCGGCGGCCGAGTTCGGCGCGATGCTGACCGACATCGTCGGCACGCGGCGCGGCTTCGCGGCCTTCGTCGACGGCGGCGGGCGGGTGATCGCAGCGAGCGATCCGGCGCTCGCGACGGGCATCGCGATCGAGTTCGACGGCGACGACGCGGTGGTGTCGCACGACGGTTCGAGCTTCGCCTGCGCGCGGGTCCGCACCGCGGGCTACCGCGAGTTCAAGCGCCACGACGGCTACGACAACGGCGTGCGCGCCGTGGTGGGGCTGCGCCTCGGCCAGACGGACCGCCGCCGGCGCACGCTGTCGGAGGAGGCGCTCAAGCTCGTGCCGGTGCGCACCCGCGACCAGGTGGTGGAGCTGGGTGTCTTCCAGGTCGGCGCGGCGCGCTACGCGATCCCGGCCGAGCGGCTGATGCAGGCGGTCTCGCACCGCGGCCTGGTGCGGGCGCCGTCGGCGCTGTCGCATTCGGTGGGCCTGCTCGAGCTGAACCTCGACGGCACCCCGCGCCTGGTGCAGGTGATCTGCGCGCGGCAGCTGTTCGGCGTGACCTATCCGGCGCGCGTCGGCGACGGGGTGGTGATGGTGCTGCAGTCGGCGTCCGCGCCCGGTCGGCCGGTGATCGGCCTGCGGGTCGACGACGTGCTGTCGGTGCTCGAGGTCGAGGCGCAGCGCGTCCAGGAGGCGCCGGCCGCGGCCCGCCTGCACGGCGGCTGCGTGACCGGCATCGTCGACTGCGAACTCGCGGTCCGCGACGGCGAGGCGCCGCGCGGCGCGCTCGTCCAGGTGCTCGACGTGCAGGCGCTGCTCGACGCGTCGCTCGGCGCGCTCAAGGCGAGCCCGGTGGCGCTGACCACGCCGCTGGCGGTCGACTGACCCGACGGGGTCGGGCGGCTCCGCGCTGCCCGACGCCGGAACGCCCGCCGGAACCGCGCGTCCACGCCGGCGGGCGGTTCGTGCCACACTTGTCTCTTCCCGAGTTCCCTTTGCCTCGAACGAGGAGACACGAGCATGGCTGAAGCATTCATCGTCGCCGCCGCGCGGACCGCGGGCGGCAGGAAGGGCGGCCGACTGTCGGGCTGGCATCCGGTCGACCTGGCCGCGCAGGTGCTGGACGCGCTGGTCGAGCGCAGCGGCATCGACCCGAACGCGGTCGAGGACGTGATCATGGGCTGCGTCGGCCAGATCGGCGAGCAGGCCACCGACGTCGCGCGCAACGCGGTGCTGGCCTCGAAGCTGCCCGAGCACGTGCCGGGCACCTCGGTCGACCGCCAGTGCGGCTCGTCGCAGCAGGCCGTGCACTTCGCCGCGCAGGCGGTGATGTCGGGCACGATGGACGTGGTCATCGCCGCCGGCGTCGAGAGCATGTCGCGCGTGCCGATGGGCTCGCCCACGATCCTCGCCGCGAAGAACGGCATGGGCCACTACATGAGCCCGGCCATCCGCGCGAAGTACCCCGGCCCGGACTTCAGCCAGTTCATCGGCGCCGAGATGATGGTGAAGAAGTACGGCCTGAACCGCGACGACCTCGACGCGTACGCGCTCCAGAGTCACCAGCGCGCCATCGCCGCGACCAAGGCCGGCGCGTTCGAGAAGGAGATCGTGCCGGTGGCCGTGCGCCGCGCCGACGGCACCGCCGACGGCGAACTGCACACCATCGACGAGGGCATCCGCTTCGACGCGAGCCTCGAAGGCATCAAGGCGGTCAAGCTGCTTCAGGAAGGCGGCGCGATCACCGCGGCCAACGCCTCGCAGATCTGCGACGGCTCGGCGGGCCTGATGGTGGTGAGCGAGAAGGCGCTCAAGACCTACGGCCTGAAGCCGATCGCCCGCATCCACCACCTGACGCTGATCGGCCACGACCCGGTGATCATGCTCGAGGCGCCGCTGCCGGCGACCGAGCGGGCGCTGAAGAAGGCCGGCATGAAGATCGACGACATCGACCTGTTCGAGGTCAACGAGGCCTTCGCCTCGGTGCCGCTCGCCTGGCTCAAGGCCACCGGCGCGGACCCCGAGCGGATGAACGTCAACGGTGGCGCGATCTCGCTGGGCCACCCGCTCGGCGGCTCGGGCGCGAAGCTGATGACGACCCTCGTGCACGCCCTGCATGCGCGCGGCAAGCGCTACGGCCTGCAGACGATGTGCGAGGGCGGCGGCCAGGCGAACGTCACGATCCTCGAGCGCCTCTGACGCGCGAGGGGCGCGGGTGACAGGCGGACTCCGGATGGCCGGAGGGTCCGCCCCGGCACCCGCGCCGCGTGAGGCACACTGTCGAGGTACCGCCGGCCGCGCACGCACGTCGCCTGCCCCGGACGGATGCCCGCCGATGGACCGCCTCCTCCCCCTCGCGCACGCGGCCGCGCGCGCCGCCTCGCGATGAGCGCCGCCCGCCGCCCGCTCGCCGCCCACGGCCGCTACCGCTACCGCGGCATCCACGACCGACCCGACTACACCTGGCCCGGCGGCCGGCGGCTCGCGGTCTACCTCGGCTTCAACCTCGAGACCTTCGCGTTCGGCGAGGGGCTGGGCGCGATGCTCGGGCCGCCGTCGCCGCAGCCCGACGTGCTGAACTTCTCGTGGCGCGACTACGGCAACCGCGTCGGTGCCTGGCGGTGCCTCGAGCTCTTCGAGTCGCTCGAGCTGCCCGTCGGCGTGATCCTGAACACCGCGCTGTACGACGAATGCCCCGAGCTGGTCGCGGCCTTCGCCGAACGCGGCGACGAGCTGATCGGCCACGGCCACACCAACGCCGAGCGGCAGGGCACGATGCCCGAGGCCGAGGAGCGCGCGCTGCTCGCCGACTGCCGCGAGCGGATCCTCGCCGAGTCGGGCCGCGCGCCCGCGGGCTGGCTGTCGCCGTGGATCTCCGAGAGCCCGCTCACGCCGGACCTGCTGGCGGAGACCGGCTACCGCTACACGCTCAACTGGTGCCACGACGACCAGCCGACGCGGATGCGCACGCGCTCGGGCGAGCTGGTCGCCGTGCCGTATCCGCAGGAGCTCAACGACATCCCGATGATCGTCGCGCGGCAGATGGACGGCCGTGACTTCGCCGACATGATCGTCGACCACTTCGACGAGATGCTCGCGCAGAGCGCCGCGCAGCCGCTGGTGATGGGCATCGCGCTGCACCCGTACCTCGTCGGCCAGCCCTACCGGCTGCGACACCTGCGCCGCGCGCTCGAGCGGCTGCGGGCGGCCGAGGGTGTCTGGTGGACGACGCCCGGCGCGATCTGCGGACACGTGTCGTCGATCGGCGCGTTGCCGGAGGCCTGAGCGTGGAGTTCGATTTCGAGACCCTGGGCGCCTACGACCGCTACAAGCTGATGGCGAGCCTGATCGTGCCGCGCCCGATCGCGCTGGTCACCACGCTCGGCGAGGACGGCACGGTGAACGCCGCGCCGTTCTCGATGTTCAACATGCTCGGGGAGGACCCGCCGATCGTGATGATCAGCATCAACAAGCTCGACGACGGGCTGAAGGACACCGCGCGCAACGTGCTGCGCGACCGCGAGTTCGTCGTGCACCTCGCCGACGAGGCGATCGCCGGGAAGATGCACCGCTGCGGCGACGCGCTGCCGCCCGACGAGAGCGAGGTCGACGCGGTGGGCTTCACCACCGTGCCCTCGACCGCCGTCGCGCCGCCCCGGATCGCCGAGGCACCGGTGGCCTTCGAGTGCCGGCTCTGGGAGGTGCTGGAGACCGAGAGCCGGCACATCCTGATCGGCCGCGTGCTGCGTTTGCACGCGCGCGACGGTCTGGTCGATCCGGTGCGGATGCGGGTCAGCCTCGCCGACTACTTCCCGGTGGGGCGCTTCGGCGCGAGCTTCTACGTGCGTACCCGCGACCGCTTCGCGATCGACGCGAAGGACGCGTCGCCGTCGAACCCGATCGACGCGCTCTAGGCGGCGCGCCGCCGGCGAAGGCGGGCCGCCGCCGCGCCCAGCCCGGCGAGCAGGAACGCCACCGACTCGGGCTCGGGGATCGCGACCACCACGTCGAACTCCGCGCCGGCCGCGAGCCCGTTCAGCTTCAGCGTGAAGTCGGTACGGCCCGATTCGCCGAGCGGATTGCCGAGGTAGGCGATCAGGGGTTCGCCGAAGTCGCCGTTGGCCGCGTGGTCGACGTCGAAGTAGCCGCCCGACCCGTTCGGCCCGTGGTAGTAGAACGTGATCGGCATCGTGCCGCCGCGGACGCTGCCCGCGGGGTCGCCGAGGGTGACCGGCGAGCCGGCCGCCTGCCACACCGCAGCCTCCCAGAAGTGGAAGGACATGTTGTTGCGCAGGATCGCGTTGAACGAGATCTGCCCGGCGGCTGCCTCGGCGGCGTCGATGCGGTAGCGCAGCGTGATCGGGTCGTCGGCCTCGTAGCGATAGTCGAGGTCCAGGCGGATCAGGCCCGACGTCGAGGTGTCGATCACGTCCGCGTTCTTGTAGTTGTTCTCGTAGGACACCGAAACGAGCGTCGCGGCACCCGCGGCGGTCGGAAGCAGGGCGGCGAGGGCGACGGAGAGCAGGGCGCGGAATGGACGCATGGGGAGATCCGGGGTCATGGGGTGGCGCGCCGACGGCGCCGGGAGAGGACGGCCACCGCGCCGAGGCCTGCGGCGAGGATCAGCGCGGGCTCGGCTTCGGGGATCGGGGCGATCACCTCGGTGCCGACGAGCCTGCGGTCGCCGAGGACGATCTGCTGCCGGGGTGTGACCGTGTAGCCGTACCGGGTCGTGGTGCCGGTCAGTTCGAACGCGCTGATCGAGACGTCCTGCCCGGCGTAGACGTAGGCCGCGAAAGGCTGCGTGACGCCGGGCAGCAGCGAGAAGGTGGTGGTGCCGTACTGCGACGAGAAGGTGTTCGCCGAGTAGGTGAGGGAGACGAGGTCCGCGTTCGTCGTCGTCGAGGGCGTCGCGCTCGGCGCCGACTGGCCGAAGTAGAAGGCGGCGAGCGGCGGCACCGCCGGTCCGAAGGGCGTCTGCATCGGATCGAAGCTGCCCTGGGCCAGCATCGAGAACCGGATGTCGAGCGCGGTCTCGGAGGTCACGGTGCCGGCGATCGAGATCCACTTGCCGCCCGACTTGTTGCCGCCGGAGGAGAGGACGTCGATGTCCAGGGTGTCCACCAGCCAGCCATCCTGCAGCCAGGTCGTGGTGGTCTGGGGCCTCGAATAGAGCGCGAGCAGCCCGCTGGTCGTCTCGGTGGGCGCGAGGACCACCTCGGACGACAACAGGTCGATCGTCGACGACGTCAGGTCGCGCTGCGCGGTGACGTTGCTCGTCGAGACGCCGGGGCCGATGACGACGGGCGCCCCCGGACCGAGGTTCGACGTGTTGATCGTCGGCGTGCCCGCGCTCACGGTGACCGCCGAGGCGCCCGACGCGGCGAAGGTCAGGGCGATCGCGGCGGCGATCGGGCGGAGCGGGTGTGATGGCGGGCGGTGGTGCATGGCGCGGTCCTCTGCAGCGTGGGCGAGTCTCGCCCTCCTGCATGAACCGAGGTGACCCGGCCCGCAATCGCGATGGATCCGATCCGATCAATCGCTCGCCGGTCGGGCGACGCTCAACGGAACATCGCGACCACGCGCACCAGGCTCCAGTACGCCGCCAGGCTGCCGATCGCATAGAGCGCCGCGGTCCGCGAGCGGGCCGCACCGCGCCAGCCCGCGAGCCCGCGGTGCAGCCCCCAGGCCAGGCCCACCACCAGCAGCTGGCCCGCCTCGACGCCGAGGTTGAAGGTCAGCAGCGCGATCGCGACGTGGCTGTCCGGCAGGCCGAACTCCTTGAGGGCACCGGCGAAACCCAGGCCGTGCAGCAGCCCGAAGCCGAACGCCACCAGCGCGGGCCAGCGGCGCGCGAGCGTCGCGCCTTCGTGCATCGCCTCGCGCGCGACGAGCACGATCGACAGCGCGATCGTCGCCTCCACCGGCGGAGGCCGCAGTGTGAGCAGCCCGAACGCGCCGAGGGCGAGCGTGATGCTGTGCGCGACGGTGAACGCGGTGACGGTCGCGACCAGCGGCCTGCCGAAGCCCACGAGGCACAACAGCGCGATCACGAACAGGAGGTGGTCCCAGCCGGTGAGGATGTGCTCGATGCCCAGCACGCCGTAGGCGCTCGCCACCTCGAGCCGGTCGCGACGGTCCTCGGCGCCGCCGTGCAGTCGGACCGCAGTCTGCGCGCTGGTGAGCGTGTAGACGCGGCTGCCGCCGTCGAGCCAGGCGATCTTGACCATGGCGGCCGAGAAACGCTTGCCGATCCCCTCGATGCCGAGCTCGCCCTTCAGTCCGCCCGCACCGCAGCGCACCAGGGTGTCCTCGGCGCGGCAGCCGTCCGGCCAGCGCGGCTTCAGCTCGTCGGCTGGCTGCGCGCGATCGCCCGCCGTCCACTGCCAGTAGAACTCGCCGGGCGTGACCTCGCGTACGGTCATCTCCGCCATGCTCAGCTCGTGCGCCGACGACAGCCCGGCGCAGGCCGCGAGACAGAGCACGAACAGCCACCGGATCACTGCGGCACCTCGTGCCGGATCCGGTACTTCGACGCGAGCGCGCGGACGCCCGCGGTCCGCCGCTCCGCCATCACCGCGTCGGTCCAGTCCTGGATCACGACGGGCCGCAGCGCCTCGAACGACGCCGGCTTCGGCGGGGTCACCGTGTCCAGCCGGATCGCGCGCCAGCCCTCCCGGGTGCGCATCGCCCGCCATTCCCCCGACGTGCCCTGCTCCAGGTCGACGGCGAAGGCCTCGCCGTAGCTGAGGACGAGGTTCGAATGCGGACGGCCCTTGAACACCCGCAGGCCCGCCTTCGCGTCGCCGGGCGTGCCGGCGTTGAGCGCGGCGACGAACGCGCGGACCTCCGACTCCCCGTTCTCGCCCACCAGCGCGGCTTCCTGGAAGTCGTACCGGGCCGGCTCGTCGTAGCGCGTGCGGTTCTTCTCGAACCACGCCCGCAGCGTCTCGTCGGTGATCGGCGGGCGCTTCACGTTCGCGTCGACCATGCTGAGCGCCTTGAAGACGATCCGATCGCGGATCGCGGTGTCGCCGCGGTCCATGCCGAGGGCCATGCCCTCGCGGAACAGCACCTCGTTGTCCAGCCAGACCTGGCGCAGCGCGGTCAGCTCCTCGGCCGTCGGCTCGCGACCGCGCGCCGCCGCGAAGGTCTCGCGCGCCTCCCTGTCGACCGCGGCGCCGACGATGATCGTCATCGGGTCATCGCGGTCGGCGCTCAACAGGTGGTCGGCTGCGAACAGCAGCGCGCCCAGGATGAGGAAATGCAGCAGCGGTTCGCGCAACCAGGCGGCGCGGCGGCTGCGCTCGCGCGGGATCGCACCCGCGGGCATCGGGGAACTCGACATCGGATTCCTGCTCGGGCTCGGTTGGAATGCAGACGGCGCCGCATGCCATGAAGCATGCGGCGCCGGCGACGCAAGGAGGGATCAGCGCGTCACTGGACGCCGGCCACCACCGTCGAACCGCCCACTTCCACGTAGATCGGATTGCTGTAGAACCACAGGTCCGCCCACGCGGCGACGTCGTACGACACCATCTTCTGGCCGTTCAGCACAGCCAGGTGGTTCGGGCAACCGTCGATCGGACCGGCGCTCTGGTCCCACAGCACGTTGTTCGCCGGCACGTTCGTGCCGACCGTCGTGCACGGGATCCGCAGGTTCGCCACCGTGGCCGCGTTCGTGAAGAAGTCCGGCAGCGGGTTGCCCGACGCGTCGGTCTCGTACGGCACCGAGGCCGGGATGTTCGTGCCGCGCAGCCGCACGTACTGAGAGGCCTGCACCGCCGGGATCCGGAAGCTCATCTTCAGCAGCTGGGTGCCGTCGACGGTCGAGGTGACCGGGGTCCACGCGGAGGCGCCGTTGCCGTTGAAGGTGCGCAGGATCGCCGCGCTCAGGTTCTTCGCCGCGGCCGGCACCGCGCCCAGGCCGGCGGTCGAACCGTCGGTGCGGAGCCAGGCGGTGTTGCGCGGCCACTCGCCCGTGTAGTCGGCGGCCCCCGGCGTCCTGTATCCGGTGACCATGCCGCGGATCACGTCGATGTGGTCGAGCACCGGCGCGTTCATCGGCTGGTTGATGGACACCTGTGCCAGCGACGGGTTCGGGAACGAATACGGCGAGTAGTTCGTGCCAGCCGGATCCCGAACGACCACTGCGACGACGATGTCGGCTCCCGGACGGACGACGAGCTTCTCGCCCATCGTCGCGCAGCCGGCGACGTCGATGTCCGTGTTGTTCGACGCGGCGCGGACGGCGAGGTTCTCGACCGCCGCGTTGGTGCGTGCGGCCGGGCCGGGATAGGACGCACAGGCGACGAACGCGAGCCGGTCGATCAGCTGGCCGCTGGCCACCCAGTTGTTGCCGGTGCGCAGGCCGTCGACGATGGTCTGCGGCCGCAGCTTGTCGCTGCCGTTGCGGACCATCGTGTAGTTGCGCTGGTATTCGCCCGGGTAGAAGTCCTGCGTCGAGCGGCGGTCGTCGGCGCCGAACGAGCCGCGGTTGTGCCAGTCGGAGCTCGCGAAGAACCAGAAGTTGCGGCCCTCGCCGAGCAGCGCGTCCCAGACTCCGCCGACCCAGGCGCCGTAGACGCCGGTGCCGCCGTAGGTGGTGCCGCCGACCGAGTCGACGTTGGTGGCGCTGCCGGTGAAGCCGTTGCGCAGCGGTCGGTACTCGCCGCGCTCGGCCGACGCGCCGTGGCCGGGCTGCGTCTCCATGCCGAAAGCGACGCGCGGCGCGGCGTTGTTGAAGTTGCGCAGGTGCTCGACGTTGAAGCCGTTGTTGCCGTCGGGATTAAACGGGCCGGCACGCTCGAGGTGGGCCGGGATGTAGTAGCTGCCGTTCGGATGGAGAGCGGCCATCCACTTCACCGCCTCGACCGTCTTCGCGTGACCGCGCGTGCCGATGCCGCTGCCGACGCCGCTGCCGGTGGGCGCGAGCTTCTGCGCCGTGGCGCTCCAGTCGCTGCTGCCCGAGTTGACGCCGCCCGGGAACGCGCACGTCCAGTTGTTGCCGACGCCGCTGGTCGCGGTGGTGTTGCCGCGGCTGGTGTCGGTGTCGCCGCGGTCGAAGCAGTAGGACCACTGCGCGAGCGCCGTCGCGTTGCCCAGCGCGGTCGCGAAGGTCTGGCCGCCGGGGGTCGTCGGCATCGTCGCCGAGTCCAGCGAGGCCGGCATCTGGCCGGTGATCACCGACATCGACGTGTGCTCGTGGCCGGCGACGACCGACTCGAGGCCGAGGAACAGAGGCAGGTTCTTGACGACCGCCAGGTACTCCATCAGCGGGTACTGGAATTCCTGCAGCGACTGCCAGCGCCACATGTTGGCGGCGGTCGGACCGGCGACGTTGCCCTTGATGGCCGCCGAGCCGATGCTGTTCGCCCAGGTCGTGGCCGGGCCCTGGCCGGAGACGAACGGGTACGCCGGCGTCGACAGCGTCGCGTCCTCGACCAGCGTGCAGTTGCGGTTGCCGCTGCCGCCGTGGCCGGCCTGGACGAACCAGTCGAGTCCCCAGGGCGTGTCGGCCTTGTCGGTCGACTTCTTCACCAGCCTCTGCATCGAGATCGAACCGTCCGAGCAGGTGGTGTGGTTGTGGAAGTCACCGGCGACATACGCGCCGGCCGTCTTCGCGGCCTGTGCGCCGCCCGAGGCGGCGATCAGCGCGGCCGCGCTGATCGCGAGCAGCGCGATCTTCTGCTTGTTGAACGGGGGATGGGTCATGTCGGCTCCTCGGGGGGTGAGTCGTGGGGGGCTGGGGGGTGGGGCCGTTCGGATCAGCCGACCGGCAGGTAATCGACGTTGAGCGCGGCGATCAGCTCGCCGCCGCGCTCGAAGACGAAGGTGAGCGGGTAGGTGCGCGCGATCATCAGGCCCTGGGTGAGGCCGGTGAGCCGCAGCCGCAGGCCCTCTTCGCCGAGGGCCGTGTCGCGCCCCTCGGGGATGTCCAGCGTCCGGGCGCTGCGCCCGGAGGCATCGACGATCTCGAAGCCGGTGGCCACCGGTGTCACGACGCCGATCAGGCGGTCCGCTTCGGTGACGTCCTCGAAGCGCGTGCACAGCACGGTGGCGCCGGCGGTGGCGCGCGTCGCACGGGTCCAGGGATGGACCACGCGCAGGTGCGGCAGCGCGAAGTCGCAGGCGCGGGCAGGGGCGCCGATCAGCGTGGTGCCGATCGTCGCGCCCGCGCCGAGCACGAGGCGGCGGCGGGAGGGTTGCATCGCATCGATCCGGGGGGTTCTCGATGGGGCGCAGTCTCGGGTGAGGCCGTGAACGGGTGATGACCCGTCGAACGGCTCATTGCGCCGAACGGTCCCGTCGTCGCGTCACGCGCCGTTCGCACTCCGCTGCAACACTGCGCAGGACGTCGGAGCCCCCCGTCAGCCGACCATCTTCGAGGACCCCCCGCCATGAAACTCCGCCCCATCGTCGCCGCGCTCGCGCTGCTGACCGCCGCCCCCGCCTTCGCCCAGAGCGCCGTCATCGACCTTGAGGCCGCGCCGTCGTACGCGTCGATCGGCTCGTTCTATTCCAGCCTCGGCGCCGTGTTCGGTCCCGATGCCCAGGGCCTCGCCAACGACGACCTCGGCCCCTACTTCTCGAACGCGCCGTCGCCCCTCGGCGTGATGTTCGCATCGGGCGCCGACGCCGCGATGAACGCCGTCGCCGGCCGCTTCTTCTTCGACTCGGTGAGCTTCGCCTACTCGTCGAGCGCCGCGGTCGCCGGCGCGGTCCAGGTCTGGAGCGGCCTGAACGGCACCGGCTCGCTGCTCGCCAGCGTCGACCTCGCGAACAACGCGACGTCGAACGGCTGCAGCAGCAGCGCGTACTGCAACTTCGGCACCGCGACGATGAGCTTCTCGGGCTACGCGCAGTCGGTGACCTTCGGCGGCACCGCCAGCGCGGCGGTGATCGACAACATCGCGATCACCGCGGTGCCCGAGCCCGCCACCACGTTGATGCTGGCCCTCGGTCTCGGAGGCCTCGTCGCCCGCCGCCGCCGCGCCTGAGCCGATGGCCGTCGAGGTCACCGGCCTGTTCCCCACGCCCGTCATGCGCGTGACGGGCGTGCTCGCGCCCTCGCTCGTCGACGGGCTCGTGGACCATTTCAGCGCGCAGGCCGACCGGACGAACAACGGTTCGGACCTCCTGTCCCACACCACGATGCTCAAGCCGGCCGACAGTCCGCTTCTCGGCATCGTGGCGGGGGCCGTCACGCCGCGGATCGCCGAGTTCGGCGCGCTGCTGTTCGGCGAGCGCCTGGGCTGGTCGCTGAAGGAGATGTGGGTCAACGTGCTCGAGACCGGCGGGCGCCAGGCGACGCACAACCATGCGAACAGCTTCGTGTCCGGCGTGCTCTACCTGACGCCGACGCACGCGGACGCGCGGACCATGTTCATGAAGTCGCCCGGCGGTCACGAGTTCTCGTTCCGCAACGACCACGCGGGCGTCGTCACCGGACCGTACAACGCGGAGAAGTGGATCGGGCCGGTGCCCGAGCCCGGCGACGTGGTCCTGTTCCCGAGCTACCTGCTGCACGCGGTGCCGCCGAACCCGGGCTCGCGGCGGATCACGATGGCCTTCAACGCGATTCCCGCGCGGCTGGACTCCTGGGGCTATGCCGTCGGCTTCAGCGGCTGATCGAGGCCGCCTTCTGCCCGCGCTGGTGCTGATGCTGGCGTCGGGCTTCGCGGGCCTGGGCTATCAGATCGTCTGGACCCGGCAGGCCTCGCTTTGGCTCGGCAGCGATCCGGCGGCCGTGCTCGCGGTCTTCTCGGCGTTCTTCGTCGGCATGGCGCTGGGCGCGCGCGTGCTCGGCGAGCGGATCGAGCGCGGTACGCGGCCCGGCCGCGCGTATGCGGCATGCGAGGCGGCGATCGCCGCCTGGGGCGTGGTGCTGATGCTCGTGCTCGAACCGGCGAGCGGCCTGCTGCTGCGCGCGATCGGCGGCTCGCCGACGCCCGCGGGGCAATGGGCGGTTGCTTTCCTCGGCACCGGCGCGCTGCTGCTGCCCGCGACCGTTGCCATGGGGGCGACGCTGCCGGCGATGCAGCGGGCGCTGTCGGGCTGGCCGGCGCGGCGCGTGGGTTGGCTCTACGCGGCCAATACCGCAGGGGCGCTGGCCGGGGTGCTCGCGACGGGATTCTGGCTGCTGCCCGCGCTGGGCCTGCGCAGCACGACGGCCGTCTGCGTCGCCCTGAATCTCGCCTGCGCGGTCGCCGTGCGGTTCGCGTTCGACCGCGCCGTGCCGGCGGCCGGGCCGGCCGAGTCGGCGGCGGTGCCGCGCGCCCGACGTGCGCTCGCGCTGCTCGCGGCCACCGGCCTGCTGGGCATCGCCTACGAGGTGCTGGTGCTGCGCGTGCTCGGCCAGCACGCGGAGAACACGGTCTACACCGTGGCGCTCGCGCTCGCGGTCTATCTCGTGGGCCACGCTGCCGGCGCCGCCGCGCTGCCGCGCCGGGCCACGACCGGCGGGCTGCTCGCCGCGGTCGGGCTCGCGGGCGTCGCGGGGCT
>JBAXJZ010000022.1:0-18183 GCA_037137595.1 Burkholderiales bacterium
CAACAACAACAACAACAACAACAACAACAACAACAACAACAACAACAACAACGCCAAGGTAAAGAACAAACAACAGCGTCAACGCCAACGCCAACCCCCCCACCCACCCGGCTCCACGGCTAGCACCAGCGGGTGGGAGCCGTAGAGGTTTTGGTCCGCGGCGTAGGCGGCGGTGTCGGCCGCCTGTTTTGGGGTGTGTGGGGTGGGCGGCGGCTTTCCCGCGATTTCCACAAAGCGACGGCACCGCGCTCTTGCTGTTGCAAAAGACCACCCGCCCATCACAATTGATGACTGGTGATTGATGAGCGCTGTTCAGAAAGCCTTTCGTGTGTACGGGCGCGCGGGCCGCCAACGGGGGGCATCGACCCGCAGCAACGGGCGCGCAGCGGGGCGCACCCAGAGCGCCACGCGGCGGCCGTCGCGGGGCAGGCGGAGGCCGCCCGAGCGCTGCGTGCGCTCGCCTGGCGGGAGGCGGGGAGTTCGATTGGGGAGGGCGTGGTTGGGGCCTCAAGTCAGGGGCTGCGCGTGAAAAAGCTCCCCCTCAACCCTAATCCCAAACAAACCCCCTCCCGCCAGTGCCGGGCCAAGAGGCGCACCAAAGCTGCCCCCTCAACCACAAAACCTCTTGGCCCAGGGCGGGGCCAGGCGGCGCACCAAAGCTGCCCCCCTCAACCCCCAATTCCACTCAAACCCCCTCCCCCCAGCTGGGCCGGGCCAAGCGGCGCACCAAAGCCGCCCCCCTTTGCTTGCACTCGACCCCCCTCCCCCCAGGGCCAAGTTAAAGCCGCACCCAATCCGTAGAGGTCTGTCTGAGAGTCCAGGGCCGTGCCGATCTCGAGGTACTGCGGCTTGAACACAAAGCTGGGGGGGGTGCATCGGCGGTTTGTTAATGGACGGTTGGCATTTGCCGGTTTGTTGACGGGCGGGTTTTGTCTCTTCAGCAGGGGATAAAGGGCCGCATCGGCACCTGCTTTTTCAACCACCAACCCAATTGCCGACGGGCTGCGGGCAAGCCGCGGCCCCCGGCGGAAAGCCCCCCGCCCCTCGCCACCACTCGCCTTAGCCCGCTCGAGTTGAACACCGCCCGCCCGGCCCCCGGCCCCCGCCGGCGCGCCACGCCAAAGTGGAAGGGCGCGCCCTCGACGGGGGGCTCCACGGAAAGCAGCGCTGAGGCGGGGTCGAGGGCCGCGTCGGGGGCGGGGCTGGGGAGGGGGGAGGGGGGGTTTGGTTGGCGGCGGGGGCTTGTTCGGTTGTTGGCTCGTGCACGCGTGCGTGCGTGCGTGCGTGCGTGCATGCAGGCCGTTGTGTGGGCGCAGCACCCCGACAGGACTGGCCCTGCCTTTGAACACGCGCGCACCGGGGCAGGATGTCTTGGGGCACCTCCCACCGCGGCGGGCCCTCCGCCGGCGCCACCCTCAGCCGCACCCGCCCCGGCGCCTCGAGCGCGGCGGTGGCGGTGAGGCGGGGGAAGTCGGGCCCGAGGGAGGGCAGCTGCGGGGCCGACAGCCGGAGCGCCGCCGTCGTGGTGCGCCCGTCTGCGGGGTTTCATTGGGAGGGGCGTTGCTTTGACGCGCATGGTGCGCGCGGGCGTGGCTGCGTGTTTGGGGCCGCGTGTGCCGGCAGCGGCAAACGCAGAAGCGCGTGGGTAGGCCGGCCCGGCTCGCAATTGCGCGCAGGAGGGTGGGGAGCGGGGGGGAAAGGGGGCGGCCGCCCACCCGGCGACGCATCGACGCTCTCCACCAAATAGGGCGCCTCTGGCGGGGGCGGGTCGAAGCACCACGCCGCGCCGTCGCGGGGCGCCCAGCAGCAGGCGCGCGCCTCGCACTCGGGCTGGCCGATGCCTAGGTAGCCTTCGCCATCGTCAGCGGGGGTTGAGGCCGGAGGGAGGGGGGGCGCAGGCACTCGGCACCGGGGGGTTTGGGGCGGGGCGGGGGCGCGCGCCCCAAATGCATGCCGCCCCTGTCCCGCGGCGGCTCGATCGATGGAGTGCGGGCCGGCGCGCGCCGGCTGCATGCGCGGCGCCCCGCAGGCGATGCGCCGGGCGGGGGGGGTGTCGGCGGCACAGGTCGGCGCCGCGAAGCGGGCGGGGCCCCCGCCCGCGCACACGGCCCGCGGGCACCGAGACCGCCGGCAGGCCGGCGGCGTTGAAGAGCGGCGTGAACGCCGCGTGGCCGCGCGGGCCGGCCGGGCGGCCGCCGATCACCGACGGGCCCAACTGGCCGAGCGGCCACGCGACGACGGGCGCCGTCGGGCACAGCAGCAGGTCGTGGGACTCGAGGAAGCGGCCGAGCGCGCCCACGATCCGTTCGCGCAGCTTCAGCACCGCGGCCAGGCCCGCCGGGGTCTGCGTGGCGCCGCCTTCGATCTGCGCGACGAGATCGGGGTCGATGTCCGCGCGCGCGTCGGCGAGGCGGTGACCGTAGAGCGCGTGCAGGCCGGCCTGCTGCAGCGCGAGCAGCGGATACTCCTTCACGCCCTCGGGAAAGCGCGGGTCGGCGTCCTCGATCGACCAGCCTTCGGCGCGCAGGCCGTCGACGCGGGCCTGCAGCGCGGCGAGCACGTCCTGGTCCACCGCGAGGTCGATGCCCAGGTGCGGGCTCCACGCGATGCGCAGCGAGCGCGGCGGCTCGACCGCCCCGCCGCCCAGGCCCAGGTCCACGCGGACGGGCACGCCGGCCGGATCGGCCGCATCGAAGGCCACCAGCAGGTCGAAGGCCCACGCGCAGTCGGCGACGTCGCGTCCGAACACGCCGATCACCGACTGGCCGTAGTTGGGCTCGGCGAAGCCCCACGGATGCGGGATCACGCCGCTGCTCGGCTTGAAGCCGACGAGGCCGGTGTGCGCGGCCGGGCGGCGCGTGGAGCCGCCGGCGTCGGTGCCGAGCGCGAGCAGGCCCATGCCCGAGGCGAGCGCGGCCACCGCGCCGCCCGAGGAGCCGCCGGGCGTGAGCGCGGGATCCATCGGGTGCCGGGTCGGGCCGTGCAGCAGGTTGGTCGTCACGCCCTTGCAGGCGAACTCGGAGCAGTTGGTGATGCCCAGCAGCACGCCGCCGAGCGCGCGCCAGCGCGCGACCGCCCAGGCGTCGCGCGGGGCGACGAAGTCGGCGAAGAGCTTCGAGCCCTGCGAGACCCGGCGCCCGCCGACCCAGAGGTTGTCCTTCGCGGTGAAGGGCACGCCGGCGAGCGGCAGCGTCTCGCCCGCGTCGAGCCGGCGATCCACGTCCGCGGCCTCGGCGAGGGTGGCCGCGGGGTCGAAGCCGACGATCGCGTTGAGCCCGGGGTTCAGCGCCTCGACCCGCGCGATCGCGGCGCGCGCGACGTCGACGGCGCGCCATTCGCGCGCGGCGACCTTCGCCGCACAGGCGCGCGCCGGGACGTCCATCGACGCCGCGCTCATGCGCGCCCCGCCGGCACCGCCGCGGCGAACGCCCGCGCGATCCGTTCGCGGGTCGCGCACCAGGCGCCCTCGCGGGCCCGGATGTGCTCGACCAGCTTGGCGAGCCCGCCGATGCGGCCCGGCCGCCCCATGATCCGCGTGTGCAGCCCGATCGACAGCATCCTCGGCGCGTGGCGCGATTCGCGCAGCAGCCACTCGAACGCGTCGATCGCGTAGTCGGCGAAGTCGTCGCCGCGCACGAACGCGAAGCTGTCGAAGAACTTCATGTCGTTGGTGTCGAACGCGTACGGCAGCACCAGGTGCGGCCGACCGGCGACCTCGAGCCAATAGGGCAGGTCGTCATTGTAGGCGTCGCTGTCGTACAGGAAGCCGCCGTGCTCGACCAGCAGCCGCCGCGTGTTCACCGACGGCGAGGACTTCGTGTGCCAGCCGACCGGGGCGCGGCCGTGCAGGCGGCGGAAGACGTCGACGCAGCGCGCGATCAGCGCGCGCTCGTGGGCCTCGTCCATGCCGGCGTGCGCCTCCCAGCGCCAGCCGTGGCACTGCAGCTCGAAGCCGCGTGCGGCCGCGTCGGCGGCCACCCAGGGCGTGGTCTCGAGCGCGCGCGCGCAGGCGTTCAGCGTCAGCGGGACGCCCGCCTCGTGCAGCAGGTCGGTGATGCGGCCGTAGCCCACGCGCGAGCCGTATTCGAAATGGCTCTGCATGCACAGGTCGGGGTGGCCGACGATCTCGTTGTTGACCTCGTGCCTGCCCTCGTTGCGGTGATCGCCCGCGGTGAGCGCGAGTTCGGCGCCCTCCTCCACGTTGAGCACGAACGAGACCGCGAGCCCGGCGCCGCCCGGCCACGCGAACGACGGCGCTCGGCCGCGGTAGCCGTCGAAGTCGCGCGGCGGCGCCGCCACGCCGGCGCTCACGGCTGCGGGCCGGACGAGGCGTCCGGCAGGCGCGCGGGCCAGGTGTCGCGCGGGATGGGGATCGCGAGCGAGCGGCGCCAGAGCCGCTCGGCCGCCTCGAGCACCGGGGCGACCGACGCCTCGGCGGCGTCGTAGCGCTCGGCGAGCCCGCGGTACTCGACCTCGATCTCGCGCAGGATCGCCGCCTCGTCGATGCCGGTCATCCGGCCGCCGGCGATCGCGACGCGGCCGTCGACCATCGAGAAGTCGAGCCCGGCGCCGCGCTCGGCGTAGACGAGCTGGCGGACCGGGTCGGTCAGCGGCGTGAAGGTGACGGTGTCGGTCCGGTAGCCGACGAGGTCGGCGATCGCGCCGACGCGGATCGAGCCGAGCGCGTCGCCGAAGCCGAGCGCGCGGCCGCCGCCCAGCGTGCCGGCGCGCAGCGCCTCGGCGGCCGACAGCCAGCGGTCCTGGCGGTCGCCGCGCAGCTTCGAGACCGCCGCGGCGCTGCCCAGCACCTGCAGCATGTTGACGGTGACCGTCGAGCACGAGCCGTCGGAGCCCAGGCTCACGTTGACGCCGGCCTCGAGCAGTTCGCGCGTGGGCTGCACGCCCGAGCCCAGCGTGAGGTTGCTCCACGGGTTGTGCTGCGCGGTGGCGCCGTTCGCGGCCAGCGCGTCGATCTCGCGCGGGTTCAGCCAGACCGCGTGGATCAGGCTGGTGGCGGGCTTGAGGAAGCCGATCCGCGCGAGGTGCTCGACGATGGGCACGCCGTAGAAGAGCTGGCCGGTGACCACCTGCAGCCGCGTCTCCTGGACGTGGGTGATCACCGGCAGCGCCAGCTCGTCGGCGAGCGCGCGGACCTCCATCAGGAACCCGGGCGTGCAGCGCTGCGGCGCCGAGGCCGAGACCAGCACGCCCACGCGCGACTCGCGCGGGTGCCGGGTGCGGACGAGGTCGCGGACCGCGCCCGTGTAGTCGGCCCGCGTGGGCCGCGGTGCCGAACGCAGCTCGGCGGCGAGCGCCGGCGGGAAGCAGTCGTCGGCGAACGGGAAGTTGTCGATGATGGGCTTGTCCATCATCGCGAAGCCCATCAGCGCGCGGATGCCGGCGTCCTCGTAGGCCTGCATCGCCGCGTCGATCGCCTCGCGGTTCACGGCCGCGCCCACGGCGAAGTCGTCGACCAGCGTGGTGCAGCCGGTGCGCAGGCTCTCGATCGCGCCGACCAGGGTGCGCAGGTAGACCTGCCGCGGGGTCAGCGGCACCGGCACGCGGGTGCGCACCAGGTGCTGCCAGAGCTCCAGCGGCAGGTTCTCGGTGCGGCCGCGCTGGAAATGCTCGTGCGAATGCTGGTGGCCGTTGACCAGGCCCGGCACCAGCAGACGGTCCGCGAGGTCCACGACCTCGTCGGCGTCGGCGACGGTGCCGGCGGGTTCGATCGCGGCGATCCGCCCGCCCTCGACCAGCACGTCGAGCGGCCGGGGCTCGTGGCGGTGGGTGTCGCCCAGCAGCGCGGTCGCGCCCCGCAGCAGGATGCGTCTGGCCTTCATCGCCCCTCTCCTCCACGCTGTGTCGATGTGATGCCGCCCGAACGGAGCCCGCGCCGATGAGCCTCGCCGACGACGACCTGCACTGGATGCGCGCCGCGATGCACGAGGCGGAGGCTGCGTTCGCCGCGGGCGACTGGCCCGCGGGCGCGGTGGTGGTGCGCGGCGGGCGCCTGGTGGGCGCGGGCCGCAACCGCCAGATCAGCCGCGGCGTGGTGCTCGAGCACGCCGAGACCGACGCGATCCGCGCCGCGCAGGCCGCGCACGGGCCGCAGGCCACGAAGGGCGCGACGCTCTACGCGACCATGGAGCCCTGCCCGATGTGCGCCGGCGCGATGAAGCTCGCCGGCATCGCCCGCGTGGTGCTCGCGCTGCGGCACGCGACCCTGCGGCGCACCGACCTCGGCGGCTACGCGATGGAGCCCTTCTGCGCGATGACCGGCTGGCACCCGACGATCGAGGCCGGCCCGCTGCACGACGAGTACCTGGCGCTGCGGCTGCGCTGGGGCGGCGACGCGGTCGCGCCCTCGCCCTGATCCCGCCGCCGCCGCGCGGCGGCCGGCGTCGCCGAGGACGGTCGTCATCGCAGGTGCCTCGAGATCCCGGCCACGCGCTCCATCACCACCATCAGCACCAGCGTCGCGGCGATCAGCACGCCCGACATCGCCGCGGCCCGCACGTCCAGATTCGACTCGATCAGGTGCCACATCCGGATCGGCAGCACCTCGCTGCGCGCGTCCGACAGGAACAGCGACACCGCGACGTTGTCGAACGAGTACATGAAGCCGATGAACGCGCCGGCCAGCACGCCGCGCAGGACCAGCGGCAGCGTGACCGTGCGGAACACGAAGACCGGCGAGCCGCCGAGGCTGCGCGCGCTCTCGAGCAGGCTCGCGTCGAGCTGCAGCAGGCTCGCCGCCGTGGTCCGGAACACGTAGGGCGCGGTGATCGCCACGTGGCCGATCACCAGCGTGGTGAACGACAGGCCCGTGCCGGCGAGGTTGAAGAGCATCAGCAGGGCCAGGCCCAGCGCCAGCGTGGGCAGCATGAGCGGCGACAGGAACAGCGACTCGACCCCGCGCGCCCAGGCCTCGTGCCGGCGCGCGATGGCGAGCGCGGCCGCCACGGCCAGCACGATCGACACCGAGGTGGCGATCGCCGCGACCTTCAGCGACAGCACGAACGCGTCGAGGATCTCGGGCGACTCGTTCCACAGCGCGAGGTACCAGCGCGGCGACCAGCCCGGCGGCGGGAACTTCAGCGAGAAGCCGCTGGTGAACGAGGTGATCAGCACGACGACGGTGGGCGCCATCAGCAGCACGATCGCCACCGCGGCGAGCAGCCCGAAGGCGACGCCGAACGAGCGCCGCTCGAGCACCGAGCCGAGCGACTCGGCGGCGACGCGGCCGCGGGCCGCCGGGTCGACCACCGCCGGGCGGAAGGTCGGGGGCGCGGCGCCGTCAGCCATGGACGAAACCGCGGCTGCGGCGGGCGAGCAGGTTGACCGCGGTCACCACCGCCAGCACCGAGACCAGCAGCATCACCGCGACGGTGGCGGCGAACGGATAGTCGTTCGCCTGGATCGCCTGCTGGTACATGTAGAACGGCATGAAGATCTGCTGACCGCCGCCCACCAGCGTCTGCGTGACGAAGGCGCTGACGCTGGAGGCGAACACCAGCAGGCAGCCGGCGAGCAGGCCCGGCATCGACAGCGGCAGCGTCACCTGGAAGAAGGTCCGCCAGCGGCCGGCGCCCAGCGCGAGCGAGGCCTGGCGCAGCGACGGATCGATGTTGGAGAGCGCGGTGATCAGCGGCAGCACCATCAGCGGCAGCTCGATCTGCGCGAGCGCCACGGTGACCGCGCCCGGCGTGTAGAGCAGCTTGATCGGCGCGGCGATCCAGCCCCAGGACACCAGCAGCGAGTTGACGATGCCCTGGCGGCCCAGGATCACCACCCAGGCGAAGGTCCGCACCACCGCGCTGGTGAGCAGCGGCAGCACGATCAGCAGCATCAGCAGCGCCTGCATCCGCGGGCCGGCCTGCGTCCAGACCCAGGCGAGCGGATAGCCGATGAGCAGGGTCAGCACGGTCACCTTCAGGCCCAGCCACAGCGTGCCGCCGAGGATGCCGAGGTTGAAGCCGTCGCCCAGGAACTTGCGGTACTGCGCGAGCCCCATCGTCTTCAGCGTCGGCTCCTCGTGCACGCTGACGAAGGCGAGCAGCAGCAGCGGCATCACGACGAAGACGGCGAAGAACAGGCCCAGCGGCAGCGCGAGCCCGATGGGACCGGTGGCGGCGGAACGCGGCGGCGCGGCCATCGTCGCCCCCGTCAGCGCGCGAAGACCGACGCGGGCGAGCCGGCCCGCAGCCGCACGCCCACCGCGTCCCCGGGGCCGGGCGTCGCGCCGCCGCCGGTCCGCGGCATCGTGACCTTCAGCGTACCGCCGCCGTCGAGCTCGAGCTCGCAGACCCGGGTCGGTCCGAGCGGCAGCGTCATCGCCACCCGCGCGGGCAGCGCGTCGGCGGCCGGCGGGCCGAGCTCGAGGTGCTCGGGCCGCACCGCGAGCACCGCCGCGCCCTCGCGCGAACACGGCGCCGCGCGCGGCAGCGAGATCGCGCCGCCGCCGTCGGCCTCGAGCGTCCAGCCGCCGTCGCGCGCCGCGAGCCGGCCGGGCAGCAGGTTCGCGGTGCCGACGAAGGTGGCGACGAAAAGCGAGGACGGCGCGTCGTAGACCGCCTCGGGCACGTCGAACTGCTCGACGCGGCCCGAGCTCATCACCGCGATCCGGTCGGCCATCGACATCGCCTCCTCCTGGTCGTGGGTGACCAGCACGGTGGTGACGCCGAGCTCGCGCTGGATCCGGCGGATCTCGATCTGCATGTCGAGCCGCAGGTTCTTGTCGAGCGCGGCGAACGGCTCGTCGAGCAGCAGCACCCGCGGCGAGACGGCGAGCGTGCGCGCGAGCGCCACCCGCTGCTGCTGGCCGCCCGACAGCTCGCGCGGGAAGCGGCCGCGGAACGCCTCCATCCGCACCATCGCCAGCATCCGGTCGACGGTGGCGGCGATCTCGGCCTTCGGGGCGCCGCGGGCGCGCAGCCCGTAGCCCACGTTGGCCTCGACCGCCATGTGCGGGAAGAGCGCGTAGCTCTGGAACACGATGCCGGCTCCGCGCTCGTTCGGCGGCAGCGCGTCGACCACGTCCCCGCCGATCCGCACCGCACCCTCGGTCTGGCGCAGCAGGCCGGCGACGATCCGCAGCAGCGTCGACTTGCCGCAGCCCGAGGGGCCGAGCAGCGCGACCAGCTCGCCGGCACCGATCGCGAGGTCCACGTCCTCGACCGCGAACGCGTCGCCGTAGCGATGGCGGATGCCCTCGAGGCGGACCTCGACGCCGGCGGCGGACTCGGGAGCGGCGGAAGCAGGGACGGCTGGCATCGGCTCGACGGCGGGCGGCCCGCGGGCGGAATGCACCGCGGCGGCTCGGGACGATCAAGAACCGTGCCATGCGCGACACCCCGCGGGACACCGTCGCACCGGCCCGGTGCCGACGATCCACGCACCGATTGTCGACAATCCGCGGCGATCATGCCGACGATCGGTGCATCCGACGGGCCGCGGTCGCACCACGCCGGCGCGGGCCGACCCGGATCCGTGCCGGCGCGCCGCACCGCGCGATGGCACGAAGCTTGCCAGTCGGGGCGACCCGCGACGGCCTCGTGCCGCGCGACCGATCCACGCCGCGACCCACGATGAGGACCTCGACATGACCGTCTCCCCGAACCGCCGCACGATCCTGAAGGGCGCCGCCGCGATCGGCGCCGCGTCCGCGACCGGCTTCGCCTTCGCGCAGGCGAAGTCGGTGTCCGCCACGACCTACCCCGGCGCCTGGGAATCGGCGCACCGCGGCATCCTGCTGCCGGCCTTCCAGAAGGCGAGCGGCGCGTCGACCAGCCTGGTCGCGTCGCTGGCGGTGGACACCGTCTCGAAGATCGTGGCCTCGAAGGCCAACCCCCCGTTCGACGTGATCATCCTCGACGAGGGCCCGTACCTCGCCGCGCTGAACCAGGACATCTTCGAGAAGCTGCCGGTCGACCGGATCCCGAACATGAAGGACCTGCCGCCGAAGTTCGTCGACCCGCGCGGCCTCGGCGCCTTCGTCTCCGGGCAGATCATCGGCATCGCCTACAACACCGACAAGATCAAGACCCCGCCGAAGTCCTGGAACGACCTGCTCAAGCCCGAGTACAAGGGCCGCGTGGGCCTGGCCGGCATGGGCTCGACGCTGATGTCGGCCTGGATGGCCGAGATCGCGAAGCTCAACGGCGGCAGCGAGGAGAACATGGAGCCGGCGTTCGCCTTCGTGAAGAAGCTGCTGCCCAACGTCAGCGCGGTGGCGGCCAACCCCGGCGCGCTCGCCACGCTGTTCCAGCAGGACCAGATCGACATCTCGATCCACTACAACAACAACGTCGGCGACCTGCAGGCCAAGGGCGTGCCGGTGGCGCTCGCCAGGCCCGACACGAACTACATCCACATCAAGTCGACGATGCACATCGTCAAGGGCTCGAAGAACGTCGACCTCGCCGCGGCCTACATCAACGCGGCGCTGAGCCCGGACGTGCAGACGAAGATGGCCGAGGCGCCCTACTTCGTCGCGCCGACCAGCTCGAAGGCGGTGTTCAGCAAGGGCCTGCAGGCCTATGCCGCCGACGTGAAGGCGCTGGAGGCGATGAGCGCCGTGGACTGGGCGAAGCTCAATCCGCGCCGGCCCGAGTACATCGACCGCTTCAACCGCGAGGTGAAGGTCTGACCCTCTCAGCCGTTGCCGAGCACCGCGGCGAGGTCCACCGGGGCCTCGCTGCGCGGCGACAGGTCGAGCGACTTCTCGATGTGATCGAGGTGCTCGAGCATCAGCGCGGCCGCCCGCTCGGCGCGCCGCCCCTCGATCGCGGCGATCAGCAGCGTGTGCTCGTCCTCGCGGCACGCGGTGGCGTGCGGCGCGTCGTAGAGGAAGATCGCCAGCACCGTCAGCGACGCGAGTTCGCGCACCGAGCGCGCGAGGACCGCGTTGCCGGCGGCCTCGGCGAGCCGCACGTGGAACTCGCCCGACAGCCGCACCATCGTCGGCCGGTCCTGCCTCGCGCGGGCGGCCTCCTCGTCGGCCACGATCGAACGCAGCGCGGCCACCGCCTTCGGGTCGCGCCGCGCGATCAGGCGGCGCACCAGCGCCGGCTCGATCAGCCGGCGCGCCTCGAAGATCTCCAGCGTCTGCGCGACCGTGGGCGCGGCGATGAACGCGCCGCGGTTCGGCACGGTCCGCACCAGACCTTCGTTCGACAGCCGAGCGAGCACGTCGCGCACCTGGGCGCGCGAGGTCTCGAACAGCTCGGCGAGCCGGTCCTCGACCAGCTTGGTGCCCGGCGGCAGCCGATGCTCGAGCACCGCGCGCAGGATGCGTTCGTAGATCGCCTCGCGCAGCGCGGCGCCGACCGGTGGGGCGGCGCTCGCGGTTTTCGGAGCGGCGGCGCGCGGGCGGGGCGGCTTCCTGGTGTTGACCGTCACGAGCGGGAATGTCGACAATCGGAGGGAGACGGCGCCGGCCAGGCCGCGCCGCCATCGATTGTAGGGGCACCCGCCCTCCCGTGCGCGCGCCGCGCACGCCCCCCGGCCCGTCGGAGCCCCACCCCTTGAAGCGAACCCTGCTGGGCGTGCTCACGCCCTCGTCCAACACCGCGCTCGAACCGCTGACCTCGGCGATGGTGGCCGGCCTGCCCGGGGTCTCCGCGCACTTCGGCCGCTTCCGCGTGACCGAGATCTCGCTGGGCTCGGGCTCGACCGGCCAGTTCGAGCTCGAGCCGATCCTGCACGCGGCGCGGCTGCTCGCCGACGCGCACGTCGACGTGATCGCCTGGAGCGGCACCTCGTCGGGCTGGCTCGGCTTCGAGCGCGACCGGCTGCTGTGCGAGGCGATCACCCGCGAGACCGGCGTGCCCGCCTGCACCTCGGTGCTCGCGTTCAACGAGATCATGGACCTGACCGGACGGCGCCGCTTCGGCCTGGTCACGCCCTACCTGGACGACGTGCAGGCGAAGATCGTCGCGAACTACGCGGCGTCGGGCTACGAGGTCGCGGCCGAGCGGCACACCGGGCAGACGGTCAACTTCGACTTCTCCGAGGTGAGCGAGACGCGGCTGACCGACATGGCCCGCGAGGTCGCCGCCGCGCGGCCCGACTGCATCACCACCTTCTGCACGAACCTGCGCGCCGCGCACCTCGTGCCCGCCTGGGAGGCCGCGCTCGGCATCCCGGTCTACGACACCGTGTCCACCGCGGTCTGGAAGGCGCTGCGCACCTGCGGCGTCGACACCCGCGCCGTCAAGGGCTGGGGCAGCCTGTTCTCCGAGGTCCACTGAGATGAGCGACCGTTTCGACCTGATCGTCCGCAATGCCCGTGCCGCGACCGCGGCCGACGTCTTCGACTGCGACCTGGGCATCTCCGGCGGCCGCATCGTCGCGATCGCCCAGCGCCTGCCCGCGGGCGCCGCCGACCGCGAGATCGACGCGGCCGGCCGCTTCGTCACGCCCGGCGGCGTCGACGCACACTGCCACCTCGACCAGCCGATGGTCGAGCCGATGCGGATGGCCGACGACTTCGAGACCGGCTCGCGCTCGGCCGCCTGCGGCGGCACCACCACCGTGATCCCGTTCGCCGCACAGGTGAAGGGCCGCTCGCTGCGCGAGGCGGTGGACGACTACCACCGCCGCGCGGCGGGCAAGGCGTCGATCGACTACGCGTTCCACCTGATCGTCAGCGACCCGAGCCCCACCGTGGTCGACGAGGAACTGCCGGCGCTGGTCGAGGAGGGCTACACGTCGTTCAAGATCTACATGACCTACGACGACCTGAAGCTCGACGACGCGCAGATCCTGACCTGCCTCGAGGTCGCGCGCGAGCAGGGCGCGATGGCGATGATCCACGCCGAGAACGCCGACGCGATCGCGTTCCTGACGAAGCGGCTCACGCAGCAGGGCAAGACCGCACCGCGCTTCCACGGGATGTCGCGGCCGATGCCGGTCGAGCGCGAGGCGACCCACCGTGCGATCACGCTGTCCGAGCTGATCGACGTGCCGATCCTGATCGTCCACGTCTCGGGCGCCGAGGCGGTCGAGCAGATCCGCTGGGCCCGCGGCAAGGGCCTGAACATCTTCGCCGAGACCTGCCCGCAGTACCTGTTCCTGACCCAGGAGCACCTGGGGCTCGACGGCTTCCACGGCGCGAAGTGCGTCTGCAGCCCGCCGCCGCGCGACGCGGCGAACCAGCAGGTGATCTGGGACGGACTGGCCGACGGCCTCTTCACCATCGTGTCGTCCGACCACGCGCCCTTCCGCTACGACGACCCGCAGGGCAAGAAGCTGGGCGGCACCGAGCCCTCGTTCGAGTACATCCCGAACGGCATCCCCGGGCTGGAGACGCGGCTGCCGCTGCTGTTCTCGGCGGGGGTGCTGGGCGGGCGGATGTCGATCCAGCAGTTCGTGGCGCTGACCTCGGCGAACCCGGCGAAGCTCTACGGGCTGCATCCGCGCAAGGGCACGATCGCGATCGGGGCGGACGCGGACCTGGTGATCTGGGACACGTCGACGACACGGACGATCACCAACTCGATGCTGCATCACGACGTGGACTACACGCCGTACGAGGGGATCGAGGTGGGCGCGTGGCCGGCGACGACGATCGCGCGCGGACGCGTCGTCTGGGACGGCGGGCAGTATCTCGGGAAGGCCGGGGACGGCGAGTTCCTGAAGTGCGGCCGGCCGGAGGCGGCGCGGCCGCGGGTCAGGAATTCGAGCTGGCGGGAGTGGGTGGGGCTGGACGGTTGAGCGTCACCGCCGATACAGCTCGACCCGGTCGAGCAGCGCGCCGTAGGAGTCGTTGACGCCCGCCTCCTCGAAGCTCAGCGTGTCGCGGCCGGTGGCCACGACGTCGACGGTGTGCGACAGCCAACGCACCGAGGTCGCGCCGGTGCCGTCCGGCGACAGGCGTGCGACCTCGCGCCCGTTCCAGCGGACCACGAAGGCGGTCGAGTCGGCGCGCACCCCCGGCCGCGCCGCGTAGGCGAAGCGCAGCGTGAGCGCCTCGCCCGGCCGCGTCGCCACGGTCTGCGAGATCGCGTCGAGGCCGCCCGCCGCGTCGAGCTCGACGAACGAATCACCCTGCGCCGCCGCGTTGCCGGCGTAGGACCGCCAGACTTCCAGTCCGAAGGGTGAGGTCCATCCCGGCAGGCCGTCGACGATGCGCCAGGCGCCCGGCTGCAGCGGGTTGTCCTCGAAGCTGCCGTTCGCCAGCAGGTTGCCGCAGGCGCGGTCCACCGTCCGGCCGCGCGCGGAATCGTGGGTGCCGTCCGCGTCCTGGTCCATGCCGAGCCGTGCCTCCGAGCCGGCGAGCACCGCGGTGAACACCACCGGCGAGGCGGGCGTCGCGCGCTGGCGCAGCGCCAGCAGCGTCTCGGTCTCGTAGCGCCGGTCGGTCCAGAAGGTGCCGCCGCCCACGTAGGCGTAGCCCTTGCGCTGACCGGCGACGCAGGTGTGCGCGACCAGACCCACGGCCTTGCGGTCGGCGAGCGACAGCAGCGTGTCGAGCACCGGCGACGCGGCCGTCCCCGAGGTGATCGCCACCTGTCGGCCCACGGCGGCGTGTGCGTCGACCGCGGCGTTGGTGGCGTTCAGTCCGCGCGGCTCGTACGGGAAGGAGCCGTTGAACGAATACATGAAGGCCATCATGTTGTTCGTGCGCGAGCCGTTGTGCGTGGAGTCGTAGGTGCCGTCCTGCTGGAAGCCGAAGCCCGCGCTGCTTCCGGTCGCGTCCCCGAACCAGAGCCCGTCGCGCTTGTAGAAGTTCTGCCAGCGCGGCGCGGTGAGCACGATGCCGGTCCCGGAGAACTGCGGCCGGTCGGAGTGGAACACCGCGCCGCGCCCGGTGTTGCCGGGATGGCAGCCGCGGCAACCCCGCTCGAACTCCTGGGCGCCCGCCTCGGCGTCGCCGACGCGCAGCGTCTCGCCGCGCGGGCCGGGGACCTCGACGCGGTTCGAATAGCCGTTCTCCAGCGTCCGGTACGGATTGGGCGGCGTGCGCAGCGTGACGAGGAAGGACCGCAGCGCGGCGATCTCGGCGTCCGTGGCGGGGGCGTCCGTGCCCTGCAGCGACTTGAACGCGCCGGCGAAGTGGCCGAGGTCCGGCTTGTCGCCGCGCCAGTGCAGCAGCGCGCTCTGCATCGTGTCGACCAGCGTCTGCGTGAGCAGCGGGCCCTTCATCGGATGGTGCCGGACCGTGCGACCGGCGGCGTCGGTGGTGACCAGCATCTCGCCCGCCGGATTGCCGAGGTCCCAGGCCAGTCGGTCGGTCTTGCCGTCGACGTGGCAGGATGCGCAGGACACGTGGCCGAGCCCGGAGGTGCGGTGGGTGTCGTAGAGCAGCGGGCGACCCGCCCGGATCGCGTCCGGCGTCGGGTCGTGGCTCAGGCCGACGGTGCGGGAGACCTGCCCGCGCGCCAGGTCGATCACCGAGATCGACGCGTCGAACCGGTTCAGCACGAAGGCCCGCCCGGACGACTCCTGCATCACCACGCCGGTCGGCCCCTGGCCGACCTCGATCGGCGACGTGCCGACGCGTCGGCCGTCCGCGTCGACGACGACGACGTTGTTCGAGCCCATGCCGGTCACCAGCGCCCGCGTGCCGGCCGCGTTCCACGCGATGCCGCGCGGATCGCCGAGCGAGCGGTCGCGTACCGTCTTGGGAACGCTGGAGGTCGTGTAGTCGAGGTGCAGGTTCAGGTCTCGGGTCGCGGTCGAGCCGTCGGCCGCGACGCGGCCCATCTGCACCCGCAGGAAGCGTCCGTTCAGCTTCGGCTCGTAGCGGACGTGGTTGAGCGCGTCGGTGCCCACGACGGACACCGCGCCGCTCGCCGGATTGACCGCCAGCGCCATGACGATGTTGAGCATGCCGCCGGCGTAGGACACCGAGCGGCTCGCCGTGTCGACGATCGCGAGGTCGCGGTCGACGAGATCCCAACCCGCGACGCGGCTGCGGCCCCGGCTGCCGACCACGCCGGGTCCGCCGGTCACCCACTTCTTCCAGCTGCGGCCGTTGTCGTCCAGCCAGTCGCCGGCCGGCGTGCGCCTCACGATCAGGCTCACGCCCGAGGGCGGCGCGCCGTTGGCGGCGTTCAGCGGCGGGTCGAAGGTGGTCGCGTCGTTCGCGTTCGGCGGCGGGTTGACGCCGCCGTAGGGTCCGTCGGGATCGCGGACGATGTTCGGCTCGAAGCCGCTGTCCTTGGCCGACAGCGCGGTCGTGCCGTTGCCCGACTCGAAGATGCCGAGGTAGACGGTCTTGCCGTCGCGGCTCACCGCGAGCGCGCGCGGCTGCTGGCCGAGGATCGGCACGCGCACCGGCGACGCGGCGGTGTTCGCGGGGTCGATGACCATCAGCGTGCGCGCCTGCGCGCACGACACCCAGGCCCGGCGCGGCGAACCCGCGAACACCACGTCCGCCGGCTCGTCGTCGGTCGCGATCGTGTTCACCACGGTGCCGCGGTCGAGGTCGACCACGCTGATCGTGTCGGACAGGTGGTTGACCACCCAGGCCTCGGTGTTCGAGGCCACGCGGACCGAGACCGGATCCATGCCGACGTTGACCACCGTCGAGCGCGACACGCGATCCGCCGCCACGTCGAAGATCTCGAGGGTGCCGGCGGCGGTGTTCACCGCCAGCAGGCGCTTGCCGTCGGGCGTGAGCTCCAGCGGATGGACGTGGGGCGCCTCGAAGCTCGCGAAGCTCGGCGTCGACGTGCCGGCCGTCAGCGCCGCCTTGGTCGCGAGCGCGGGGCCCTGCGGCGGCGCGCCCGTGTCGCTGTCGAGGCTCGCGGGCATCCCCAGCCAGCCGGTCCCGGACGCCGCGTCGGGGGCGGTGGCGGACGGGGTGGCGGGCGCGGACGAGGCGGGAGCACCCGGATCGCCGCAGGCGCCGAGCACGAGCAACGCGGCGATGGCTGCGGCCAGCAGGGGCGTGCGGGCCGGGGCGGTTCGGTGGGGGCGTCGGGGGGCGGTCATCGAGGCATCCGGATCGCGGAGGCGCATGTGCGCTCCCGTCGCGGCACAGCCTAGGGGCCGCGGCCGGGCAGGGCCGTGAGGAATGCCCGCCGAACGGCGCGACGCCGGTCCACGCGACCCGTTGCCGCGCGTGACCGGAAGGTCGCACGCCGGAACCGGTCGGATCGGCGCGGCCGGGACGTCGTCCGCGCCACGGCGAATGCGGCTAGGATCCCCGGACGGCGCGCGCCGCGCGCATCGGCCCGGATGGGGGCGCGCGCCACGATGGAGCGCCGCCCGCGATGAAGCTGCTGCTGATCAACCCCAACATCTCCGAGTCGGTGACCGCGCTGATCGAGGCCGAGGCGCGCCGCAGTGCGTCGCCGGGCACCGCGTTCACCGCGGTCACCGCGCCCTTCGGCGTCGCCTACATCGAGACGCGCTTCGAGGCGCTGATCGGCGGCTACGCGGCCGCGCAGCTCGCCGGCGAGCACTGGCCGGGGCACGACGCGGTGATCGTCGCGGCCTTCGGCGACCCGGGGCTCGGCGCGCTGCGCGAGGCGGTGCCGGTGCCGGTGGTGGGCATGACCGAGGCCGCGCTCACCGTCGCCTGCGGGCTCGGCGCGCGCTTCTCGATCGTGGCGATCAGCCGCAGGATCGTCGGCTGGTACCGGGAGACGGTGGCCGCCTGCGGACTGTCGGACCGGCTCGCGGGCTTCCGCTTCCTCGACGCGCCGCTGCGCGACGCCGGCAGCGTGCAGGCCGACCACGAGGCCGCGCTCGAGGCGCTGTGCCGGCGCGCGGTCGACGAGGACGGCGCCGACGTGGTGATCCTCGCCGGCGCGCCGCTCGCGGGGCTGGCGCGCGGCATCCGCGACCGCGTGCCGGTGCCATTGGTGGACGGGGTCTCGAGCGCGGTGCGGCAGGCCGAGACGCTCGCGGCGCTGCGCACCGTGCGGCCGGCGGCGGGCAGCTTCGCGCCGCCTCCGCCGAAGCCGAACGCGGGGCTGCCGGAGCCGATCCGCCGGCTGCTCGAAGGACGCTGACCCGCCCCGGCGGCGACGGAGCGTCCGCGCATCGCGGCGGCGCGCCGGCCCGAGCGGGCCGGGTGAAGCCCGCCGCCGCGGACGCGTTACCCTGCGGGACCGCCCGCCGCACCGATGTCCGTGCCATGCCCGTCGTGCCCGCTCCCCGTTCCCGCGTCGCCGCCGCGCCGCGCGTCGTCGCGACACTCGTCCTCGCGCTGCTCGCCGCCTGCGCGAC
>JBAXJZ010000023.1:0-17821 GCA_037137595.1 Burkholderiales bacterium
ACAAGCGCCAATCCGCCGACGAGTGAGCCGATGACGGCTGGGGCGCTCGGCTGGGTGGGCCGCGTCGGCGGCAGCTCGCCGGTCGTCCGCGCGCACGCCGACGACCCGTCGGTCGACGGCCTCGAGCTGATGCTCAAGGGCGGACAGATGGGCGAGGAGGACGTGCTCGACCGGCTGGTGGCGGGCGACGCGCAGGGAGGCTGAAGCGGCCGCGGCCCGTCGCCGCGTCACCGCGCCGCGACCGTCGGCGCCGCGCCCGCCCTCACCCGGCGCGCCGCCGCGCGAACCGCGCCTCGATCGCCGGCCACTTCAGCCCGAGACCCACCACCGCCGCCCCGAGCACCAGCGTGACGAGCGGGAACGCGGCCACGTCCCCGAAGACCTTCAGGCTCAGGTGCCCGAGCCAGCCGGCGAGCCCCAGGCCGCCGAACACCGCCAGCACCCGGCGGCCCACGACCACCGACAGCGCCAGCATCGCGGCGTTCACCGCCGCGTAGCCCAGCTTCGCCCACTCGTCGCCGTCGCCCGCCGACAGCGCACACCAGAAGCTCGTCGTGCCGGCGAGCCACAGCCAGAACGTGTGGTCCCACAGCGTGTGCCGGGTGCGGCGGTCGACGAGCCAGGCGCCCGCCAGCAGCGCGAGGCCGTAGCCCAGGCTCCAGCCGCGCGCGACCTCCGGCAGGCCCGCGTCGGTGAAGCGCGCGGCCGCGTCCATGCCCACGTACCAGAGCACGATCGCCACCGGCATCACGAGGAAGGGCAGCCGGAACCGCCACAGCCACACGACGCTCGCCGCGAGCGTGATCGCTTCGAGCAGCAGCCAAGTCGCGCTGATCCGCGTGTGGAAGTCGCGGTAGCCCTCGTCGCCCACCGACAGGTCCACGCCGGCGAGGCGCAGCAGCGCCCACGCCGCGAGCGGCACCGTCGCGAGGGAGACCACCGCGAAGGCGCCCGCGGCGATCCGCCGACCGGCCGACAGCAGCCGCGCGGCCGCGACCCAGGTGGCCGCGCCGACGAGCGCCGCCAGCACCGCCACGCCCGCGTCGCCCACCGCGAGGAAGCCGGCCGACACGAACAGCGTCAGCGGCAGCAGCATCAGCAGCGCGCCCGCGTAGTAGAGCAGGTGCTGCGCGCGGAACGCGGGCTCCTCGGCGAGCAGCTCGGACAGGCCGGTCCAGACGGCGTCGGCCCCGCCGGGGCCGAGCGTGCCGCGGGCCTCGAGCCGCTGCAGGTGCGCCTTGCGGATCTTCATGGTGGTCGGTCGCGATGCGGAGGACGGCGCGCAGTATCGGCCACGCGGCCGCGTGCCGGCGAGCGCCGCGCTCGACGCCGCACGGTCGGTCGGGCATCCTCGGCCCTCCTCCGGACGCCCGGCCCGCGCTCGACCCCGTCGGCCCGTGCCCCCCCCTCACGATGCCGCCCATCGACCTGCCTTCGCCCGAGACCCTCCTCGCCGCCGCCGACGCCGGCCGCTCGCTGCCGGCGGTCGCGCGCGCGAGCGCCGACCCCGCCGACATCGACGCCGCGCTGCGCGTGCAGGCCGCGATCGGCGCGCTGCGCCGCGCCCGCGGCGAGACGCCGGTCGGCTGGAAGATCGGCTTCACCAACCGCACGATCTGGCCGATCTACGGCGTCGCCCAGCCCATCTGGGGCCCGGTCTGGGACACCACGCTGCGGCGGCTCCCGGGAACCGTCGCCACCGCGTCGATCGACCGGCTCGCCGAGCCGCGGCTGGAGCCCGAGATCGTGATCGGCCTGAAGGCCTCGCCGCCGCCCGGGGCCGACGCACACGACGCCGCGTCCACCGCCGCGCTCGTCGCCTGCATCGACTGGGTCGCCCACGGCTTCGAGGTGGTCCACAGCGTCTGGCCGGGCTGGACCTTCGGCGCCGCGCAGGGCATCGCCGCGCAGGCGCTGCACGGCGCGCTGATCGTCGGGCCCGCGGTGCCGGTCGCCGAGCTCGGCGCCGACCCCGCGGCCGCGCTGTCCGCGCTGCGGCTCGTGCTCTCGCGCGATGGCGCGACGGTCGCCGAGGGCGTCGGGTCGAACGTGCTCGACGGCCCGGTGCAGGCGCTCGGCCACCTGGTCGCCGGACTGGCCGCGCGCGGCGAGCGGATCGCCGCCGGCAGCGTCGTCACCACCGGCACGCTGACCGACGCGATGCCGCTGGCCGCGGGCCAGCGCTGGACCACCGCGCTCGAGGGCGTGCCGCTGCCGGGCCTGCACCTGTCGATCGAATGACTGCCTCCGCCTCCGCCTCCGCCTCCCCCGCCCGCGCGCCCGAGGGCGCCGACATCGAGGCCGCCGCCGCGCGGATCGCGCCGCACGTCCGCGTGACGCCGGTGCTGCCCTTCGAATCCGATCGCGCACGCGTCGAGCTGAAGCTCGAATGCCTGCAGGTCTCGGGCACCTTCAAGGCGCGCGGCGCGTTCGCGCGGCTGCTGCGCGCGCGCGACGAGGCGCGCGCCGAAGGCCGGCCGGTGCCGGAGCGCGTCGTCGCCGCCTCGGGCGGCAACCACGGCATCGCGGTCGCGCACGCGGCGCGTGCGCTCGGCGTGAGTGCCGACGTCTTCGTGCCGCGGACCTCGCCCGAGGCGAAGCTCGCGCGGCTGCGCGCGCTCGGCGCCACCGTCCACGCGGTGGGCGACGAGTACGCGCAGGCCTGGGCGGCGAGCCGCGACTGGGCCGCCGACCGCGGCGCGCTCGAGTCGCACGCCTACGACCAGTTCGACACGCTGGCCGGGCAGGGCACGCTCGCGCGCGAGTGGCTGGACCAGTCGCCGGACCTCGACGTGCTGCTGGTGGCGGTGGGCGGCGGCGGGCTGATCGGCGGGATCGCCGCCTGGCTCGACGCCGTGGCGCGGGCCGGCCGACGGGTGCCGCGGCTGGTCGCCGTGGAGTCCGAGGGCTGCCCCACGCTGCACGCGGCGCTCGCGGCCGGCCGCATCGTCGAGATCGCGCCCTCGGGCCGCGCGGCCGATTCGCTGGGCGCGCGCCGGGTCGGCGAGCTGATGTTCCCCCTTGCGCAGCGCCGGATCGAACGGGCGGTGCTGGTCGCCGACGACGCGATCGCCGCCGCCCAGGCCGCCCTGTGGCGCCAGGCGCGGGTGGCGACCGAGCCGGGCGGGGCGGCCGCGTTCGCGGCGCTCGCCTCGGGCGCGTACCGGCCCGCCGACGGCGAGCGCGTGGGCGTGCTGGTCTGCGGCGCGAACGTGGACCTGCGTGCGCTCGCCGACACGGTCGATGCGGCCGCCACCTGATCGGGCGGTCGCGGGGGCCTGAGAGGTCGGAGGCCGCCGCGACGCGGCCCGCGCGGAACGGTTCCGGTCCGGTTGCGGGTTGCGGTGTCGGTCAACGGTGACACAATGGGGCCGTCGTCGCGACGCATCGGCGTCCGTCCGCCCGAATCGCCCGTCGGGAACGCGGGCACCGTGCGGCCGGGCCGCAATGGGCCTACGATGACGTCGTCCAGACCGCCGTGGTTCGCATCGGATCCCGGCACGATACCCGGGTAGCACCATGGCCGATCTGTCCCCCTCGCAACGCACCGCCGGCACCGGACGCATCCTGATGACCGCGGGTGCCCTGGTCGCGCTGGAGGCGATGTGGCAGGGCTCGGTGGCTCGCACCGTGATCGCCAGCGGCCTGCTGGCGGTGGGCGGCGGGCTGCTGTTCTTCGCCAAGCACGCCGACTGAGCGGCCCCGCCCCTCACCGGGCGGCGGATCCCGCGACCGGCGGGCACGCCGCCGTCCCCGTTCGAATCGGACCCTGATGGACTTCGAGGCGATCCGCGTCGACGCCTTCCCGCTCGACGCCGAGCTGACCGATGCCGGCAACGTCGGCCCCGACCTGTCGGCGGCCGCGGGCGCCTACCTGGCCACGCCGCGCGCGCTGGTCTGGCGCAACCCGTCGCCCGACTGGAAGCTGTTCGTGCTGCTGCTGCCGCTCGCCTCGCGGCTGTCGCTGATGGCCAACCCCATCTTCGCGCAGCTGGTCCGCGACTGGGGTCACTCGATCCGCTTCGTCGGCGTGGACCGCCACCAGTGCGTGCACGACTTCCGCAGCCTGCTGACCGACGGCACGCTGCGCAAGCTCGTCGAGGCGCTCGCCCGCTGGCTGCACGACGCCGGCCCGCACGGCGGGCTGCCCGCACGCGCGGCCGAGGCCGCGACGCTGGACGTGCTGTTCGCCGCGCTCGGCGACGCGATGCTCACCATCCTCGAGGCGCGCCGCGACGACTGGGGCCGCCACCTCGCCCGCGAGCACCGGCTCGAGCCCGAGGTGCCCGGCTCGCTGTTCGACCGCGCCACCCGCTATCCGGACTTCCTCGGCCAGCTGCGCCAGGCGCTGCGCCAGGAGATGGTCGACGTGGCCTTCTACGGCCGCGTGCTGCGCTCGATGGACCTGCGCGAGGCCGCGGCCGAGCAGCGCACCGCGGCGCTGATCGAGGGCACGCTCGAGCCGGTGACGCTGGTCAAGCTCGGACGCACGCGCGCCGGCCGGCATCTCGGCTGCTACAACTGGCTGCTGACCGGCTCGCGCCACGCCGCCCAGCGCGCCTACGTGCTGGGCAAGCTGCCGCTGTTCGCGCAGGCCTTCGCCGACCTGCTGATCGACGCCACGCCGCGCCGCCGCGCCGGGCTGGTGGCCGCCGCCGAGCACGACCCGCGGCTCGGCCGGGCGCGCCAGGCCGACGACGCGCGCGACCTGCTGCGGCAGGCGGTGGATTCCGGGCAGGACCGCTGGGTGATCGAGGCGCTGTCGACGCACTTCGGCGTCCGGCAGAACGTGCTGCGCGCGCTGTGGCGCCACTGCCCGCCGTCGCTGCAGGCGCCGCCCACCTGGCACCTGAAGCAGATCCTGCTGCGGCTCGACGAGCTGCCCGAGCGGGCCTGGCCGAAGGACGACGCGGGCTGGCTGGACCTCGCCAGCCGGTCGGTGCCGGCGGTGGCCGGCTGAGCCGTCAGCGCGCCGGCTTCGGCCCCAGGCTCGTCCAGACGATCGCCCCGACCACCAGCACCCCGCCCGCCACCTGCAGCGGCCCGATCCGCTGTCCGAGCAGCGCCCAGGCGAGCACCATCGACGCGATCGGCTCCATGTTCATCGCGGGCGCCGAGTTCACCGCGCCCAGCCGCGGCAGCACGACGAAGAGCGAGGTGAACGCGCAGCCGTAGAGCACGGTGAGCAGCGCGAGCCCCCACCATCCGGCGCTGGCCTCCGGCCACGCGAAGCCGCCGCTCGCCGACCCCGCGACGATCGCCACCGTCGCCACCACGCCCATCGACCAGACCGTGCGCACGCGGCCGTCGACCGCGCCCATCCACCGCGTGGTGAGCAGCAGCGCGAGCGCGAACGACAGCGACGCGCCGAGCCCGAAGCCCACGCCCGCGGCGAAGCGCGCCGGATCCTCGAGCGAGCGCCCGCCCGAGGCGAGCACACCCGGCACGTCGAGCGCGAGCACCAGCCCCGCGAGGATCACCGGCATCGCGATCGCGGTGCGCCGCGCGGGCCGCTCGCCGCCGGTGGCCCAGGACAGCAGCGCGAGCACCACCGGGAAGCTGTTGAAGGTGAGCAGCGCGAGCGCGACCGGGATCCGCGCCACCGACGAATAGAGGCACACGCTCTGCACCGCGATCACCAGCCCGATCACGAGCGCGCGCGGCCGCGTCGCGGCGGGCAGCCGCCACGAGGTGCCGGTGGCGCGCAGCAGCAGCGCCACCGCGAGCGCGGTCGCCGCGGAGCGCACCGCCACCGCGGTCACGACGCTGGTGCCGTGGTCGAACGCGAGCCGCGCGGCGACGTGGTTCGACGCGAACAGCACCGCGATGCCCGCGACCAGCGCGAGCCCGAGCCCGCGCGGGATCGGACGCGGGGCGGCGGCCACCTCAGGCGCGCCGCTTCAGGTCCTCGCCGCCGATGTAGAAGCGGTTCCAGGTCGGCGCGATCACCACCTCCGCCAGGCAGACGTGCGGCGGCGCGGTCACCACGTAGCCGATCGCGTCGGCGATGTCCTCGGTGCGCAGCATCCGCGCCACCTCCTCGTCCGACGGCGGCACCGGCCGCGTCTTCAGGATCGGCGTGGCCACCTCGCCCGGGCAGAAGTGGCAGGCGCGGATGCCGTGCCGGCCTTCCTCGTCGTTCAGGCTCTGCACCAGCGGATCGAGCGCGGCCTTGCTCGCGCTGTAGGCCACGCCCGGGAAATCCTTGTAGGCCCAGCCCGCGAACGACGAGACGACGACGATCGTGCCGGTGCCCGCCGCGCGCATGCCGGGCAGCACCGCGTGGACCGCGTTCGCCACGCCCGCGAGGTTGATCTGCACGACCTTCGAGAAGCCCTCGGGTGCGAGCTTCGACCAGCTGCGGTTCGGCACGTTGGTGCCGGCGGCGGCGACCAGCACCGACACCGGCCCGTGGCGGCCGGTGATCGCCGCGTGCGCCTCGGCCACCGACGCGGCGTCCGACACGTCGGCGCGCGCGACCTCGATCGCGAGGCCCTGCGCGCGCAGCTCGGCCGCGGTCTTCTCCAGCTCCTCAAGGCGGCGGCCCGAGATCGCCACCGTCGCGCCCGCGCGCGCCAGCCATTCCGCCGTGGCGCGGCCGATGCCGGTGCCGCCTCCGGTGACCCAGGCCAGCTTGCCGGCCAGTCCGCGCTGCGTGGCGCCCATGTCCTCGTCTCCTCGTGGGGTCGGTGCCGGCGGCGGGATGCCGGCGGCTACACTGCGCGCGTGACCGAACCGAACGATGTCGTGCTGCCCGGCCGCGACGCGACGCTCCAGGCGATTCTAGCGAGCGCCTGGGCGCTGCTCGACCGCGGCGCACGCGACGCGGCCGAGGACGCCCACTGGCCGGTGCTCGCGACGGTCGACGCTCGGGATCCGGAACGGCCGGTGCCCGACGCGCGGGTCCTCGTGCTGCGCCGGGTCGCCGTCGACGCGCGCGAGCTCGAGGTCCACAGCGACCTGCGTGCGCACAAGCTGGCGCAGCTCGCGGCCTCGCCGCGCGCCTGCGTCGCGATCCACGATCGGAACCGCGAACTGCAGCTGCGGCTGTGGGCGGACGTCTCCGTGCACGCGGGCGACGCGATCGCCCGACGCGCGTGGGACGCCCTCGGCCGCGCGTCGCGGCGCGCGTACCTGGCGCCGCGCACGCCCGGCGAGCCGCTCGACGCGCCGGACCTCAACCTGCCCGAGGCCTTCCTCGACCGCCTGCCCGAGGCCGCCGAGTCCGAGCCCGGCTTCGCGAACTTCGCGGCGATCGTGCTGCGGGTCGCGTCGCTCGAATGGCTGCGCCTCGGCCGCGCCGGCCACCAGCGCGCGCGCTTCGACTGGACCGCCGAGGGCGCGTGTCGCGCCGCGTTCGTCCGCCCCTGACGCGCGCGGCGGGCGGCCGCTCAGACCAGCGCGTAGGTCGTCGTCGCGTGTGCGGCGAGCTTGCCGTCGGGCCCGGCGAGCTCGACCTCGCCGAACATCAGCGTGCGCCCCGGCTTCAGCACGCGTGCGGTCACCGCGAGGGCCGTACCCGAGACCGGCCGCATGAAGCTGGTGTTCAGGCTCACCGTGGTCATCGGCCGGAAGCCGCCGAGCTGCGAGGCGATCGCGAGCACCATCGCGGTGTCGGCCGCGGCCATCATCGCCTGACCGCAGACCGTGCCGCCCACGCGCGCGAGCCGCTCGTCGAAGGGCAGCTCGAGCCGCGCCTCGCCGTCGCCCACCGCGAGCACCTTCAGGCGAAGGTCCTGCACCCAGGGCGCAAAGAGTTCGGCGAGCATCCGCTGCGCGTCCTCGGTCGTGATCGTCGTCGTCGTCATCCGGTCCACCCCCTGCGGCGTGCGAGCAGACGATACACGAGCCCCAGCAGCGTCATCGTCGACACCGCCCGCACCACGTGGAACGCCGTCACCACCGGCACGCCGAGCTGCAGCGTCTTCGCGGTCAGCGACATCTCGGCGATGCCGCCGGGCGAGGTCGCGAGCACCATCGTCGCCAGCGGCACGCCGGTGGCGAGCGACAGCAGCGACGCGAACCCCGCCGACAGCACGATGCCGCCCAGCGTCATCGCCGCGACCACCGCGACGTACTTCGGCGCCTGCGCGAAGAACGACGGCGTGAAGCGGCAGCCGAGCGACGCGCCGATCGTCACCTGCCCCGCCACGATCAGCCACTGCGGCAGCGCGCTCCACGCGTGGCCCGAGGCGGTGAGCCCGAACGTCACCGCGAGCGGCCCCAGCATCCACGCGTTCGGCCACGACAGCCGCCGCCAGGCGAGCGCCGCGGCGACCGTCGCCGCCACCAGCATCGCCAGCCCGTCCCAGTGGACCGTACGCGCCGGCGGCTGGTACGGATCGGCGCCGTGCAGGTCGAGCAGCCGGTAGATCGTGGGCAGCGCGAGCACCACCAGCATCAGCCGCAGGCTGTGCGCGGCCGCGATCTGGTCGACCCGTCCGCCCGCGCGCTCGCCCTGCACCGCCATCTCGGTGGCGCCGCCGATCGCGCCCGCGTAGAACGCGGTGGGCCGCGACACGCCGCCGAAGCGTCGCAGCGTCCAGGCGAAGCCCAGCCCGAGCCCCAGCGACCACGCGACGCCGAGCACGATCCACGGCGCGTAGGCGACCACCTTCGAGACGACCTCGGCGGTGAAGTAGAGGCCGAGCGCCGTGCCGATCATCCACTGCCCGAAGTTGCGCGCCGCCACCGGTGTCGACATGCCCGCGCCCGCGAGGTTGGCCACCGCGCAGGCGAGCAGCGGACCGGTGGTCCAGGGCAGGGGGGCGTGCAGCGCCGCGAAGATCGCGCCGGCCGGCGCGGCGACGAGGAGCGCCTTCGCGAACGGATTCATCGCGGGCGAGGATAGCGCAGCGCGCCGGTCGGGGGCGGCGTTCCTGCCGCAGTGCGTCATCGCGCGGCCGTGCCGGGATGGGCCGCTCCGGGTGGCAGGCCGACCGTAACGGGTGTTACAGTTCGCCCCCCCGAGGACCCCCCGACGCCCCATGCCGTCCGCCAGAGAGTCCGGCACGCCGCCGCCCGAGCACGCCCCCGCCGCCCGGCGCGAGCCCGTCCTGGTCGAGGAGATGCTCGCCGTCGCGTGCATGGCGGTGCTGGTCCTGCTCACGCTGGTCAACGTCGTCGTCCGCTACTTCACCGACGAGAGCTTCGCGGCCACCGAGGAGATCTCGATCGCGCTGATGGTCGTGATGACCGTCGCCGGCGGCGCGTCGGCGGCCGCGCGCGACCGCCACGTCCGGATCGAGTACTTCTACGAGACCGGCACGGCCGGCCGCCGCAAGGTGCTCGCGATGCTGTCGGCCGTCGTCACCTGCCTCTTCTTCCTCGTGCTGGCCGCCCTGTCGGCCCGCGTGGTCTGGGACGAATACTCGTACGAGGAGACCACGATGGCGCTCGGTCTGCCGCGCTGGTGGCTGACCGTCTGGGTGCCGCTGCTGTGCGTGGCGATCGCCGCGCGCGCCGTGCAGGTCGCGCTCAAGGTGCGGCGAGGGCTGATGCTGCCCGGCGACGACGGAGCGGCGTCGTGATCGCGCTGGTCCTGTTCGCCGCGTTCTTCGTGCTGATGTTCGCGGGCGTGCCGATCGGCGTCGCGCTCGGCGTCGGCGGCCTCATCGCGATCGTGCTCGAGAACCCCGACACGATGCTCTGGGGCACGCTCGCCGGCCCGCAGAACTTCCACGCCGGCATCGCGAAGTACCCGCTGCTCGCGCTGCCGATGTTCGTGCTGGTCGGGTCGATCTTCGACCGCTCGGGCGTCGCGAAGCGGATGGTTGACTTCGCGATCGCCTGCGTCGGCCGCGGCCCCGGCATGCTGCCGATGGTCGCGATCCTCGTCGCGATGGTGCTGGGCGGCATCTCGGGCTCGGGCCCGGCGAACGCGGCCGCGGTGGGCGGCGTGATGATCGCCGCGATGGCCAAGGCCGGCTATCCGGCGCCGTTCTCGGCCTCGATCGTGGGCGCGGCCGCCGCCACCGACGTGCTGATCCCGCCCTCGGTGGCGTTCATCGTCTATTCGGTCGTGGTGCCCGGCGCGTCGGTGCCCGCGCTCTTCGCCGCCGGCATGTTCCCCGGCATCCTCGCCGGCCTCGCGCTCATCATCCCCGCGGTCTGGCTGTCGCGGCACCACAGGCTCGGCGCGGCCGAACGCGAGATGCCGCGACCGCCGTTCTGGAGGAGCCTTCGCGAGGCCTCGTGGGGGCTGGCGGCGCCGGTGCTGATCCTGGGCGGCATGCGCGCCGGCTGGTTCACCCCGACCGAGGCGGCGGTGGTCGCGGTGGTCTACGGCCTGTTCGTCGGGATGTTCATCCACCGCACGATGGGCCCGCGCGACCTCTGGGAGACCTTCCGCGAGGCCACCGAGATCTCGGCGGTGATCATGCTGGTGCTGGGCCTGGCGGCGATCTTCGCCTACGCGGTGGCCACGCTCGGCCTCGCCGATCCGCTGGTCAACGCGATCCGCGACGCCGGCGTGAGCAGCACCGTCGCGCTGATCCTGCTCGCCGTGCTGCTGCTCGTCGTCGGCATGTTCCTCGACGGCGTGTCGATCTTCCTGATCTTCCTGCCGCTGCTGATCCCGATGATGCGGCTCTACGGCTGGGATCCGGTCTGGTTCGGCGTGCTGATGACCATGCTCGTCGCGATCGGCCAGTTCACGCCGCCCATGGCGGTGAACCTGCTGGTCTCGTGCCGGATCGCCGGCGTGCGCATCGAGCAGACCGTGCCCTGGGTGGGCTGGCTGGTGTTCTCGTTCATGATGGCCGCCGTGCTGGTGGCCGTGTTCCCCGAGCTGGCGCTGTGGCTGCCGCGCACGCTCGGCTACTGACGTTCCCGGACGTTCCCGAAGACAGAGAAGGAGACACGAAGATGAAACGACGCGACATCCTGAAGACCGGCGCCGCCAGCGGCGCCGTCCTCGGCTTCCCGACGATCCTGAAGGCGCAGCAGGGCTACCGGCCCGAGTACAAGATGTCGACGGTGGTCGGCACCGCGCTCGCCTGGGGCCGCTGCGGCGAGAACTTCGGCAACTACGTGCGCGAGCGCACCAACGGCCGGATCAACATCAAGCAGTACCCGGGCTCGAGCCTGGTGCAGGGCCAGCAGGACCGCGAGTTCGCGGCGATGCGCCAGGGCATCATCGACGTGCTGTGCGGCGCGCCGATCAACTGGTCGGGCACGGTCCGCGAGTGCGGCGCGTTCGCGCTGCCGTTCCTGATGCCCGACCACAAGGCCTACGACGCGGTGATGGCGTCCGACGCGGTCCAGAAGGACTGGTTCGACATCATCCGCAAGGCCGGCGCCGAGCCGCTCGCGATCGGCGAGACCGGCTACCGCCAGCTGTCGAACAGCAAGCGCGCGGTGAAGAAGCCCGAGGACCTGAAGGGCCTGAAGATCCGCATCGTGGCGAGCCCGATGTACCAGGAGATCATGTCCGGCATGGGCGCGAACCCGACCGCGATGTCGTGGGCCGACGCGCAGCCGGCGATGGCCTCGGGCGCGGTCGACGGCCAGGAGAACCCGATGGAACTCTTCCTCGGCCTCAAGGTCCACACGCTCGGCCAGAAGTTCGTGACCAAGTGGAACTACTCGAACGACGCGCTGCTGATCGCGATCGCGAACCCGATCTGGCAGGGCTGGTCGGCCGCCGACCAGAAGATCGTCCGCGAGTGCGCGATCGACGCGGCCAAGGAGAACATCCGGCAGGTCCGCGAGGTCTACAGCAAGGACGTCGAGGCGGTCCGCGCGCTGGGCGTCGACGTGACCGTGCCCACGGCGGCCGAGATGGACGCCTGGCAGATCGCCTGCCGCCGTCCGTACGCACGCTGGAAGGCCCAGATCAACCCGGGGCTGATCTCGAAGTTCGAGGAGGCCGTCACCCGCTCGCGCGGCAAGGCCTGACGAGATGGCGAGGGCGCCGGCCGGCGGCCGCGACGACGGTCCGCCGCACGATCGCACGCTGCTGTTCGCGATGGTGCGGCTCGTGAACCTGACCGCGCGGCCCTTCCAGGAGGGCATCGGACGGCGCCACCGCCTGGGCCTGTCCGAGTGGCGGGTGCTCGCGGTGCTGCACGAGCATCCCGGCACCGCCGCGATCGAGATCGCGCAGCGCACCGGCCTCGACAAGATGAGCGTCTCGCGGGCGCTCGCCTCGCTCGAGGCCGCCGGCCGCGTCGTGCGCCGTCCGGATCCGGACGACGGACGCCGCGCGCTGGCCGCGCTCACGCCGGCCGGGCGCCAGCTCTACCGCGGCCTGCGCGGTCCGGCGCGCGAGCGCGAGGAGGCGGTCACCGGCGCGCTCAACGCCGCCGAGCGCCGTCAGCTGACGGCGATCGTGGAGAAGATGACCGCATCGGTGCTCGAGGCCGACGCGGCCGCGCCGCCCGCGCGTCAGCGGTAGCCGAAGAGGTCCGCCCGCGCCGCCGGCGAGCCGTCCGGCGCGGTGGGCGGCTCGATCCAGTGGGCCGGCCCCTCGGCCCAGGCCAGCACCAGCGCGCCGAACGGGCTGGCGAGCGAGACCTCGGCGCCGGGCTCGACGACCACGAAGCAGCCCGCGTGCGCGACGCGGCCGTCGACCTCGAGCAGGCCGCCGCGCACCCAGAGCTCCACCAGCCCGGTGGCCAGCAGCCGCGGCATCCGCGCCTGCGGCCGGATCGACAGCTGCACCATCCGGTGGTCGTCGGCGGTGGCCGCGTAGTCGAACACCATCCGCCGCACGACGCCGTCGCAGCCGGTGGCCTGCGGCGGCAGCGCGTCGACGCGCACGTTGATGTCGGGCGGCACCTCGGGCGCGGGGTTGACCAGCATCGCGTGCCGCGCGCCCGCGTGCAGGCCGTGCAGCGGGCCGTCCTGCGGCGGGTAGGTCACCGGGCCCTCGAGCCGCGCGACGAACAGCGCGCGCTGCCAGGCGATCGCGTCGTGGGTCGCGCCCTTCAGGTTCACGCCGACCTCGCCGGTCACGATCGAGCCCTGGTAGTCGGTGAGGCCGCCGTCCAGGAAGTAGCTGGTGGCCGTGCCCTGGTGCTGGTGCAGCCCCGAGCGGACCATCGGCTCCATCGCGATCAGGCCCAGGAACTGGCCGCGCTCGTCGTCGCGGCGGACCACCTTCTGCAGCACGCCGTCCTTGCCGGCGCCGCGCCAGGCGATGGCGTCCGGGTCGAACACGTAGACGCCGCCGCGGCCGCCGCGACGGTAGAGCTCGACGGTGCGCGCGCCGGGCGGGATCTCGACGTCCATGGGGACCCTCCTGCCGGAGATCGTAACACTCGTGACGATGTGGGTCGAGCGCGGCCGGGCCGATGCTGCATTGCACGGTGCGCGGCGGGCGCGGCCGGACCTACACTGCCCCGTACCCTCCCCCGATCGAGCCGCCGATGAACCCGTCGATGACCCCCGCCCACGACGGACCCGCCGCGGATCCGGCGGCGCCGGCCGACGAGGCCGCGCCGCGGTCCGCGTTCCCGACGCTGCGCACCGTGGGCTTCGGCGCACCGTTTCGCTGGCTCGCCCGCGCCGCCCGCGACTTCCGGCGCTGCCCGCTGCCCTGCCTCTTCTACGGCGCCTGCTTCGCCGGCATGGGCTGGCTGCTCGCCGTGCTGCTGCGCCCATCGCCGGGGACGATGATGGCGCTCACCGCGGGCTTCCTGCTGGTGGGCCCGGTGATGGCGATGGGCGTCTACGAGGTCGCGCGGCGGCTCGAGCGCGGCGAGGCCTGCGACCTGTTCGCCACCACGCTGGTCTGGCGGCGCAACCTGATGAACCTCGCGATCCTCGGCATCGGGCTCGAGATCGTGATGGCGCTGTGGGCGCGCTCGTCGATGATGGTCATCGCGATCTTCTTCCCGCGGAAGATGCCCACGGTGGCGCTGCTGATCGACGAGATCGCACACGGCCAGGAGATCGGCTTCCTCGCGACCTGGCTCGGCGTGGGCGCGGTGTTCGCCACGCTGGTCTTCGCGTTCACCGCGGTGGCCATCCCCATGATGCTCGACCGCGGCACCGACGCCATCACCGCGATGCTCGCGAGCTGCGTGGCCTTCGGCCGCAACCTCGGGCCGATGCTGCTGTGGGCGGCGCTGATCGTCGCGCTGACGGTGACCGGCTTCGCGACGCTGTTCGTGGGGCTGATCGTGACGGTGCCCTGGGTGGGGCTGGCCACCTGGCATGCGTATCGGGAGCTGGTGGGGGCCGTGGCCGAGTGAATCGGCCGCCTCCCGGCGGATTCACGTCATCGACGCAGGAGGGTCGGCGCAGTAGCCCGCCGCCTGATGGCGGCGGTCGCTCCGCCGGCGGCTCGCAGTGCGAGCCGAAACCCCGCCTACGCCATGCGCCGACCCGCTGAGCCGGCGGCGAGCAGTGCTCGCCGAAACCCCGGCTCAGCCGTCGAGCCGCCCCGCCGCCGCGCGGCGCGCGCGGTGCAGTTCGGTATCCGCCTCCCGCACCAGCCCCTCGAGCCCGCAGGGCCGCGAGCCGCGGGTCGCGGCCGCCGCGCCGATCGTGCACGACAGCGTCCAGACGCGACCGGCCAGCGCGAGCCTCAGGCCCTCGATGCCCGACCGCAGGCGGTGGGTGATCGCCGGCAGCATCTCCTCGGTCGCGCCAGGCAGCACCGCCAGGAACTCGTCCTCGCGCAGCAGCGCCAGCCGGTCCTCGCTGCGCAGGCGGCGGCGCAGGCAGTCGGCGACCGCACGGGTCACCTGCTCGCCGGCCTCGCTGCCGTGCATCGCGCGGATCGCGGCGAACTGGTCGACGTCCACGATCACGACCGCGTCCCCGCTGCCGGCGCGACGCGAGAGGCGCGGCGGCGCGCCGTCGGCGGCGCTCGTCGTCTGGGGGGTGTGGGCGGCTCGGTCCATCTCGTCCGTGGTTCGTCTCGAACAGTGAGGACGAGTCTAGGACCGGGTCCTAAGCCCGCGCAGGACATCCGTCACGGCTAGCACCCGGGTGATCACCCGGGCCCGCCGTTCGTCGGGCGCCGGCCGCCGCCGGGGAATACCGGGTTTCCCCGAGGTGTCCGGACGACCCGCGGGGACGCCCCGGCGCCGACCCTCAGCCGCGGCGCATCAGCGCCTGCACGGCCTCGACGATCTTCTCCGGACCCACCCTCGCCTGCGCCTCCAGGCCCGGCGAGTAGCCCACCGGCGCCCGCGGCGCGCCGAGCCGCGCCACGCGGCCCACGCCCGACTCGGCCAGCGTCGCGACGATCTCGGCGCCGAAGCCCGCCACCTGCACCGCCTCGTGCACCACCAGCACGCGGCGCGTGCGCTCGGCCGACGCGAACACCGCATCGCGGTCCCAGGGCCAGAGCGTGCGCAGGTCGATCACCTCGGCCTGCACGCCCTGCCCGGCGAGCGTCCCGGCCGCGGCCAGCGACCAGTGGACCGCCTTGCTCCAGGTGACGATCGTCACGTCGGACCCCGCGCGTGCCACGGCCGCGCGACCGAGCGGCACCGGCTGGGACGGGTGCACCTCGCCGGTCGTGCCCCAGAGCTCCTTGTGCTCGAAGTAGGCCACCGGGTCGCCGCAGTCGAGCGCGGCGCGCATCAGCCCGTGGTTGTCCTGCGGCGTGGCCGGCGCCACCACGACCAGGCCCGGCACGTGCGCGAACCAGGCCTCGAGCGACTGCGAGTGCTGCGCGGCCGACGCGCTCCAGACGCCGATCGGCATCCGGATCACGCAGGGCACGCGGCCCTGGCCGCCGAACATGAAGCGGTTCTTCGCGGCCTGGTTCACGATCTCGTCCATCGCGCAGAGCGCGAAGTCGATCACGCGCATCTCCACCACCGGCTTGAGCCCGGTGAGCGCCATGCCGACCGCCGCACCCACGATCGTCGACTCGGAGATCGGCGTGTCGATCACGCGGTCTGCGCCGAACTCGGCCTGCAGCCCCGCGTACTGGCCGAAGATGCCGCCGCGGCCCACGTCCTCGCCCAGCGCGACCACCCGCGCGTCCTCGCGCATCGCCTGCGCGAGCGCGGCGTTGCCGGCCTGCACGTAGGTCATCGTCGTCATCGCCGCCCCCGTCCTCGAGCCGCTCATCGCCACACCCCCGCACCGACGTCCTGCACGTCGGTCCACGCGGCGCCCGCGTCGGGCCAGGGCGCCGCGGTCGCGGCCTCGATCGACGCGGCGAGCTCGGCGCGCGCCTCGGCCATCGCCGCGTCGACCGCGGCCGCCGCGACGCCGCGCGCCAGCAGCCGCTCGCGCACGCGCGGCAGCGGGTCGCCCTTCAGCGCCTCGGCCACCTCGGCCGGGTTCCGGTAGCCGGCCGGGTCCACCGACACGTGGCCCTTGAAGCGGTAGGTCTTCGCGTGGAGCATCCGCGGCCCCGCCCCCGCGCGGATCTCGGCGACCAGCCGGCCCGCGGCCGCGTGCACCGCCTCGACGTCCATGCCGTCGACCTGCACCGCCGGCACGCCGGCGGCGATCGCGCGCGCGGCGGCGCCCTCGCCGGCGGAGATCGCCGAGGTCTTCGTGGTCGCCGACCACTGGTTGTCCTCGCAGACGAAGAGCATCGGCAGCCGGAACGCGGCCGCCCAGTTCAGTCCCTCGGCGAACGGGCCGCGGTTGATCGCGCCGTCGCCGAAGAACGAGACCGCGATCGCGTCGACGCCGCGCAGCATCAGCGACTGCGCCGCACCCACCGCGATCGGGATGCCGGCGGCGACCACGCCGTTGGCGCCGAGCATGCCGACCGAGAAGTCGGCGATGTGCATCGAGCCGCCCTTGCCGCCGCAGTAGCCGCCGGCCTTGCCGAACAGCTCGAGCATCATCCGCGTCGGATCCGCGCCCTTGGCGAGCGTGTGGCCGTGGCCGCGGTGCGTGGAGGTCAGGCAGTCGGCCGGGCGCAGGTGCGCGCAGACGCCGGCGGCCACCGCTTCCTGCCCGGTGGACAGGTGCAGCGGGCCGCGCACCGCGGCGTTGCCCATCGCCTGGCCGAACGCGGCGACGCCGCCGCGGCTCGCCTCCTCGGCGGCGTCCTCGAACGCGCGGATCCGGCACATCGTCCGGTACAGGGCCAGCAGGGTGTCGTCGGGAAGACTCATCGGGACGGACCGTCGGAGAAGGTCGACGGATTGTACGGACGCGGCCCGCGCGCCGCGGCGCGGTCCGTTCCGCGGACGGCGTGGCAGACTCGGGGCATGCCGACGACGTCCGCCCCGACCCACGCCACGGAACCCGCGCCGCCCGCGGGCCCGTCGATCTACCTGATCTCGCCGTCCGGCGCGGTCGCCGACCCCGAGCGCGCGCGCCGCGCGGCCGCCACCCTCGAGGCGCTCGGCCACCGCACCCGCTTCGACCCCGCCGCGCTGAAGGCCTCGCAGCGCTTCGCCGGCACCGACGCGCAGCGCGCGGGCGCCTTCGCCCGCGCCGCCGCGCAGGATGCGCCGGTGGTGATGATCACCCGCGGCGGCTACGGCCTCACGCGGCTGCTGCCCGCGCTCGACTTCAAGGCGCTCGCGCGAGCGGGCAAGCAGTGGGTGGGCCTCTCCGACTTCACCGCCTTCCACCTCGCGATGCTCGCGAAGGCGCGCGCGGTCACCTGGGCCGGGCCCGCGCTGCTCGACGACTTCGGCGTCGACTCGCCGGCCGACGTCGACCCGGTCACCCTCGGCTGCTTCCGCGAGGCGCTGTCGGGCGAGCTCGAGATGCTGGGCTTCGCGGCGCGCGGCCCGTCGGGCATCGACGAGCGCGGCACGCTCTGGGGCGGCAACCTGTCGGTGCTGTGCGCGATGCTCGGCACGCCGTTCTTCCCGAAGGTGAAGGGCGGCATCCTGTTCGTCGAGGACGTCAACGAGCATCCGTACCGGATCGAACGGATGCT
>JBAXJZ010000024.1:0-17651 GCA_037137595.1 Burkholderiales bacterium
TCCTTGAGCCGGTCGGTGATGAAGACGAAGCCGTCGGCGTCGACGAGGCCGAGGTCGCCGGTGCGGATCCAGCCGTCGGGGGTCAGGGTCGAGGCGGTGGCCTGCGGGTTGTTCAGGTACCCGCTGAAGAGCTGCGGCCCGCGGAACCAGAGCTCGCCTTCCTCGCCCCGACCCAGGTCGCGGCCGCTCGCCGGATCGACGACCCGCAGCGCGGTGCCCGGGATGGGCACGCCCACCGAGCCGGCGCGGTACGTCCGAGGCGTGAGGCCCGACGTGAGCACGGCCACCACCTCGGTCATGCCGAACCCCTGCGCGCACGGCCGCCCGAGCCGTGCGGACACCTTCGCCTCGAGCGCGGCCGACGAGGACGCGCCGCCCGCGCCGATGTGGCGCAGCGAGCCGAGGTCGAACTGCTCGACGATCGGGTGCGCGGCGATGAACTGCAGGACCGGCGGCACGACGACCATCTCGGTCACCCGATGGGTGGCGATCGCGGCCAGGAACGACTGCGGCTCGAAGCGCGGCAGCGTGACCAGCAGCGCGCCGTGCGCGAGGGCGCACAGGGTCGTCAGGGCGAAGCCCATCGCATGGAACATCGGCAGGAAGGCCAGCGTGACGGCCTGCGCCGGCCACTCGACCGCCTGCAGCGTCTGGCAGACGTTCGAGACGATCGCCCGGTGCGTCAGCATCACGCCCTTGGGCAGGCCGGTGGTGCCCGACGAATAGGGCAGCAGCGCGATGTCGTCGGGGCGGGTCCCCGGCGACGGCTCCGCATCCTCCGTCGCCAGCAGCTCGGCGAGCGGCAGGCAGCCCTCGGCCTTGCCGTCGACGACGATCCGCTCGCACGGCGATCCGGCCGCGGCCAGGCGGACGGCGTCGGCCAGGGCTGGCAGGGTGAACACGATGCGCGCGCCGGCGTCGCGGATCTGGTGCCCCAGCTCGGCGGGCGTGTAGTTGAAGTTCGCGCCGGAGACGCGGCCGCCGGCGGCCATCGCGCCGAGGGCGACGATCACCCACTCCGGGCTGTTGGGCGCGCACACGAGCAGCGTGTCGCCCGGGCGGAAGCCGCGCGCCGCGAGGCCGGCCGCGCAGCGGCCGATCATCCGGTCGAGCGCGTCGCAGCCGATGCGCCGGCCTGTCACGCCGTCGACGATCGCCGGCGCGGCGCCGCGCTCACGGAGCCGCCGACGCACGAAGTCGGGTACGGTCAGTTCGGGGACCGGCGGATCGATCGGCGGGCCTACGAGGAGTGGCGAAGCGGTGTCGTTCATGGGGACTCCAGGCAGGGCGACTGCGGGCTCGGGACGTGTCGATCGTCGGCGACGCCGCCGCGCCGCGTCACGAAGGTCTCCCGAAGCGCCAACGAAACCGCAGGTTCCGCGCGCGGCATTCCCCGGGATCCGGCCGTCCGGGCCGCCGACGCACCAGGCGGCAGCGCCCTGAGCCGCTCCGGCGTCGGCCTTCAGGCCCGATCGCCGCCCTCCACCCGCAGGTGGGCGATGCGGTTGACGTCGTGGGTGACAAGCAGCGCGTTCACGCCGTCGGGGTCGTAGCGCCGCAGCAGCTCGAGGTCGGACGGGTTTCCGAGCAGGCTGTATCCGAGCGGTCCGAGGTCGGTCGCCAGCGCCCCGGGGTGGAAGCCGGACACGAACGGCTCGCCGACCGAGGCCACCATCGCGCGCAGCTCGGCAGCCCGCCGAGTCGCGTCCTCGTTCTGCCCGTCGAAGAAGGCCTGGTCGATGTAGGTGAACACCACCTCGCTGCCGGGCGCGGCCACGTCCGCGACCGCGCGCAGGGTCGCGATGTTCTCCTCGCGGGTCAGGTACATCGTGACGCCGAGCCAGGCGAAGAACGCCGGCTCGGACGCGCGAAGCGGCGATGTGCGCAGGACCGCAGCGAGGTCCTCGGAGGAGAGGTCCGCGGCCACGTAGTGGACCTCGGGCGGCACGGCGGTGCCGCTCGCGAGCAGGCAGGCGCGCTTGAAGGACTGGGTCGCCGGATGGTCGATCTCGATCACGGTGACATCGGCCGCCGCCGACGGGCGACGCAGCGCATAGCTGTCGAAGCCGGCGCCGAGCAGCACGTACTGGCGAATGCCGCCCTCGACCGCACGCTGCAGCGCGTCCTCGGTAAATCGCGAACGCAGCAGCACGTTGGGGTAGGCGACGATCCTGCGAAGCGCGGTGTCGATCACGCGCCGTCGCGTCCCGGCGTCCGGATCCGCCGGCAGGTCGGATGCGCGGCCGCGGATCATCTGGTAGACGAGCGACAGGGCCTGCTCCGGCAGCAGACGGTCACCCCAGGGATCGTCGAGGATCGGACGCGGGTCGGACCGGGTGTGCAGCGCTCGCATCAGCGAGGTGGCGAGGGCGGTGCGGCTGGGGCTCTGCGGTGTCATCGTCGGGGAGCTCCGGATCGGATGCGGCGCGCGGCGAACCGGCGCCGCGCGGGGCGTTTTTACGGCATCAGGCCGACGGCTGCGCGCGGGCGGCGTCCTGCGTGCGCAGCACGCGGCGCAGCAGCTTGCCCGAGGGGTTCTTCGGGATCGCATCGATCGTGACGACGTCGGCCAGCTGCTTGTGGGGCGCGACGCGCTCGGCGAGCCAGGCCTTGAGAGCGTCGGTGTCGAGGGCGCCGCGGGCGACGACGTAAGCGACCGGCAGCTCGCCGGCGCGCTCGTCCGGGCGGCCGATCACCGCAACGTCGGCGACCGAGGGGTGGGTCAGCAGCAGCGCCTCGAGCTCGGCCGGCGCGACCTGCAGTCCCTTGACCTTGATGAGTTCCTTGAGCCGGTCGGTGATGAAGACGAAGCCGTCGGCGTCGACGAGGCCGAGGTCGCCGGTGCGGATCCAGCCGTCCGGCGTGACGAGTTCGGCCGTCGCCTGGGGGTTGTTCAGGTAGCCGACGAGTCTTGCCGGTGTCCGGATCCAGAGCTCGCCTTCCTCGCCACGGCCCAGCTCCCGGCCCGTCGCCGGATCGACGACGCGCAGCTGCACCCCGGGCGCGAGCCGACCGACCGAGCCCGGGCGCCGGGTCTCGGGCGCCAACCCGAGCGTCGCCGCAGCAGTCACCTCCGTCATGCCGTAGCCCTGGGAGCACGGGCAGCCCAGGCGCTGCGTGACCCGCGCCTCCAGCGCCGCCGACATCGGCGCACCGCCGGTGCCCGTGATGCGCAGCGAGCCGAGGTCGAACTGGTCCACCAGCGGATGGGCGGCCAGGAACTGCATAACCGGCGGTACGGCGATCAGGTCGGTCACCCGGTGGGTGGCGATCGCGGCGAGGAAGGACTGCGGCTCGAAGCGCGGCAGCGTGACCAGCTTGGCGCCGTGCGCGAGCGTGCACAGCGTGACGAGCGAGAAGCCCATCGCGTGGAACATCGGCAGGAAGCCCAGCGAGACGACGTCGTCGCTCCAGTGGAAGGACTGCAGCGTCTGGCAGACGTTCGCCACGATCGCCCGGTGCGTGAGCATCACGCCCTTGGGCAGGCCGGTCGTGCCCGACGAGTAGGGCAGCAGCGCGATCGCGTCGGGGTCCTGCGCGATCGCCGGCTCGGGCTCGTTCCCGGACAGCAGGTCGGCCAGGCTCAGGCAGCCGTCGGCCTCGCCGTCGACAACGATCCGCTCGCAGTCCGTCCCGTCCGCGGCCTCGCGAACCGTCTCGACCAGCCCGGGCACGGTGAAGGCGATGTGCGCGCCCGAGTCGCTGATCTGGTGGCGAAGCTCGGCCGCGGTGTAGCTCGGATTCGCGCCGGTAGCCCGACCGCCCAGGCTCATCGCGCCGAGCGCGACGATCACCCACTCGGGGCTGTTGGGGCCGAACAGCAGCAGCGTGTCGCCCTGCCGGAAGCCGCGCCGCGCGAGGCCGGCCGCGCACCGGCCGATCAGTCGGTCGAGCTCGCCGTAGTCGATGCCCCGGCCGGACACGCCGTCGACGATCGCGGGCGATGCAGGGTGGCGCCGCGCCCGCTGGCGGATGAACGCTGGCAGAGTCAGCGCCGGCGGCGGCGGGTCGATCGGGTCGCCGGCGATCAGGGGGGCGGGCGCGTCGGTCATGGGGCCTCCGGGCGAGCGGACATGCGGCACACGTTCCGAGATCGTCCGCGAGGTTCGGGCGCCGAGTCACGAAGAATTCACGAAATCGTCGAGAAAGCCCCGGGCGACATTCCTGCTGCGGGTCGGCGAGTCGTGAACGCTCGCGGTCTTGTCGGGGGCACGGCCCGGTCCGCCGGGAAGGCCGACTTCGCGTCGTGCAGCCGCCGACGATCCGTTCTGCTGATCGCCCCAGCCAGGAGGGGGCGCTTGAAATGCCAATCCCCGTCGGCGTCAGCGCGCGCAGGCGCTCCCCGGACGCGTGGCCCCCCGCGAAATCGGGCGTCTTTCGTCCACGTTTCGGGACAGCGGCCACGCGGCGATCCGAAGATCGCGCGAATACAGGAGAGCTGCCGTGCCGCCGCAATCGTATCCGGGTCCCGCGCGTCGCGGCCCTGCTTCGTCCCATCACCATGCCCCGGCCGCGTCCGCCGGCGGCGGCACATGATCCGCGATCCGGATGCGGCACGCGCCCCGGCGCGCGTGCCGCTCTGCGAGGGGCTGCGGATCGTCACCGCGGTCGAGGGTACGACCGGCGATCACGAGTCCACGCTGACCGTGGTCGGCACGGACGCCGCCGGAATCCGGATCGAGACCAGGATGACCCGTTTCGTCGACGGACGCGCGATCCGGCCGCGGGTCGTCCGGCGGGTGACCCGGGCCGACCTCGAGTCCGCCGCCGCGTTCGTGCAGGCCTTCGTGCCAGGGCAGCCCGAGACGCTGCCGGGCAGCACAGCCCTCGGCACGTCGGCCGCGGTTCTGAGGGCGCTGTCGCGCGAAGGTCGCGCCACGCTCGCGGTGGTCGATCCGCTGGCCGATCGGGCGGCCGTCCGGCGGAACTGGCGACCGTTCGCGCGGACGCTCGAACTCGAACGCGTCGGCGACCATCCGCGCACACTGCGGATGGCGGTCAACGGCGCGCCGGCCGAGCTTCCGGTGGTCCGCGCGCGGGACCGCCTCAGCCGCGAGACCGAGTTCACGTTCCTCGACGACGCATCCAACCCGCTCGTACTGGCGTACTCCATCGCGGCCTCCGACACCGGCCACCCGCTTGGCGCGATGCTGACGGCGCTCGGGAACCGGATGACGCTCGACGTCGTGCACCTGTCGGGGGCCTGCGTGGGCTCGTCCGTCGGGCCATGCGTCGAGCGGATCGACCGTGCGCTCCGCGAACGGGGCCGCGCGACGGTGCACGACGTCCTGTTCGAGACCGCAAGCGATGCACTGCGCGCCGAGGCCCGCGCGCCGTTGTCGGCGATCGCCGCGGCCCTGCACCGCCGTGGCGACGCGTCGGTCGACATCGACGTCCACGGCGACGGCCTCGGCGGCACGGCGTTCGCGATGGCCCTGTCGCGCCAGCGTGCGGCGGCTATCGCGCGCGTGCTCTCCGAGCGCCACGGCCTCCCGGTGGCCCGACTGAACGCCCTCGGCCTGGGCGCGTCGCGTCCCGTGGCGTCCGACGACTCGGCTGTCGGACGCTCGCTCAACCGCCGGATCGAGGTCAGGTTGCGATGAGCGGGCCCCACGGACGCTCGGGCGCCTCGCGCGACGTCCACACCTCGAGCGTCCGTCCGGTCCCCGGCCGCGCGGCATGACCTCCGAGCGATCCGCCCGTGAGGTCGAGGCGGTCGGCAGGCACCGCCATCACCGATGCCAAGGCACGTCCGCCGTCGAATCGCGTCGCGCTCATGCCGCCCCCGAACCAAGGACTGTCGCAGCGGACGCGGACGTCGCGGCCTCGCTTGAGGCGGCATCGTGACCGTAGAGCCATGCATTGCGTCGGCGTATCGCGTCCGGTTTCGCCCAGGTGAGCAGCCGGAGGGTGACGTGGAACGCGGTGCGCCGGATCGGATTGGGAATCCGGTACTGCGCGCCCAGCGCCTGCACCGTCCCCATCACCCGGGCGACCCTCGGACCGCGGCGCGCGCCGTAGGCCGCGAATGCCGCGACCGGGTCGTCCCGCTGCCGGGCGAGCGCCCCGGCGAGCACCACCGCGTCCTCGATGCCCATTCCGGCTCCCTGGCCCGCATGCGGCAGCATCGCGTGACACGCGTCGCCCAGCAGGGCGACGCGGCCACGCGACCAGACCTTGGGCGGCGGGTGCTGGTGCAGCGACAGCAGGAAACAGCGGTCGACGCCAGCCAGCAGCCGACGCAGGCGAGGCTCCCAGCCGTCGAAGGCGGCCCGCATCGCGTCGGGATCGCCCTCGAGCGTCCACGAGACCTCGGGCGGCGCGGGCACCTTCACGAACGCCGCCACGTTGATCCAAGGCGCGTCCGGCCCGCCCATGGGGTAGGCGAGCACATGGCGGTCAGCGCCGAGCCAGAACACGAAGCGGTGCCGCAGTCTCTCCTTGGGCGGCAAGGAGTCGGACCGGACCATCGCGCGCCATGCGATCTCGCCCGCGTGGCGCGGCCCGGCGTCCTCGCCCAGCAGGAGCGTCCGCACACGCGAGTGGATGCCGTCCGCGCCGACGGCGACGCTGCCGCGGTGGCGCTCACCCTCGGCGGTGACAACGGTCACTCCGGCGGCATCCTCCTCGATCGCCGAGACCGTCCGCCCGGCGAGCAGCCTCACCCCGGGATGGGCCAGCGCTGCTTCGAGCAGTGCGCCGTGCAGGTCGCGCCGCAGCAGGTTGAGCGATGGCGGGCCGATGTGCGGCCCCTCCCTTCCGTGGGCCGCCGAGACCGCGATCCGCAGTCCGCGGCGCCCGGTGCGCCATTCGACGTCACCGAGATCGTGCCCGAATCGTGCCAGCGCCGGCCCCAGCCCCAGCCCCTCGAGCAGGCGCGTGCCGTTCGCGAAGAGGCTGATCCCCGTACCGGTGTCGGCGGGCTCGGCGCGTCGCTCGAGCACGGTCACCTCGAAGCCGCGCTCAGCCAGCGCGAGCGCGGCGGTCAATCCGGCGATGCCCGCGCCGGCGATGAGCACGGGGGCGCCGGGGTTGGAGCCGTGAGCATTCATGCGGACTGGTCCTCTGTTCACTTGCAGCCGAGGCCGCATGCATCCGAGACTATCGGCGCGCCCATCCGCGAGTCACGAAACGCCGACGAAACCGCACGAAACCCTGATGAAGCACTCCGACCGCCGGGAATCGAACCCGCCCCACGGAGCCGGTCCGCGACTGCGCGTCGGCGACTGCGTCGTGGATCTCGAGCGCGCCGTGTTGCTCGATGCCGAGCGGCGGCCGCGGCACCTTCGCGCACGGGCGTGGCGCGTGCTCGCGCACCTCGCCGCGCGCCCGGGCCACCTCGTCGATCGCGAGGCGCTGATGACCGCGGTCTGGACCGACGTCATCGTCACCGACGATTCGCTCGTCCAGGCCGTGGCAGACATCCGCCGCGCGCTCGGCGAGCCCGGGCGGCACGCGCTCCGAACCGTGCCGCGGCGCGGCTACATGCTCCTCGCCGAAGCCGAAGCCGAAGCCGAAGCCGAAGCCGAACACGAGCCCGAACACGAGATCGCGTGCCCGGCGCCGTGCAGTGCCGACACACCTGACCGCAGCCTGGCGCGTGAATTGGACGCACGCGCGCAGCGAACCTTTGTGGGACGCGAAGCGGAGCTCGAACGGCTCGTCGCCATGACCTGCGATCCGTCGTCGCCGATCGCCGTCGCGCTGGTGCACGGCCCCGGCGGCATCGGGAAGTCGACGCTGCTCGAGCGCGTGAAGCACCTGACGGCAGAACGGGGGGTACCCGTGATCGGGATCGACGCGCGTCTGGTCGAGCCCACGCCGCCCGGGCTGCTGGAGGCGCTGGCGCGTGCGGCAGGCAGCGCGCACGTGCCGGACTCGATCGAGGCGCTCGCCGCGACGTGGCCCGGGCCGCAAACCCTGCTCGTGATCGATTCGGCCGAGCACATCGGCAGCCTGCAGCCGCTGCTGCGCGACCGGCTGCTGCCCGCGCTGCCGGCCGGCACGCGAGCGGTGATCGCTAGCCGCGACCCGCCGGACGTACGCTGGCACGCCCATCCGCTGTGGGGGCTGTCCGTCGAGACGCTGCGGATCGGCGAGCTCGCGCGGCAGGACAGCCTCGCGCTGCTGGAACGGCTGGGCGTCGCCGCGCCGCTGCGCGCCGGGGCCGTCGACCTCGCCCGGGGCCATCCCCTCGCGCTCGCGCTGCTCGCCGCCCAGCTCCGTCGATCCGAGGTGCTGCCCGAGGACCTCGGCCCCGACCTGCTGCGCATGCTGGTGCAGCGCTGCGTCGTGCAGGTGCCGGATGCAGCGCACTGGCGCGCGCTGCAGGTCGCCGCGCTGGTCAACCGGGTGACCGAGGCCTTGCTCGCGCGCACCGTTCCGGACGGTCCGGCTCCGGCCCTCTACGACTGGCTCGCTCGGCAGGACTACGTCCGGCGACATGCGGACGGGCTGTCGATGCACGAACTGGTGAGCGAGGCGGTGAGCAGCGACCTCTGCAGCCGGGATCCACTGAACGACCGAGCCCTGCGCAACGCCGTGTTCGCGCACCTGACGACCGTGCTGCGCGAGAAGCCGTCACGCGAGCTCACGACGTTGGGCTCGCTGCTGCGGCTGCTGCGCGACGTCGCATCGTTCCGGCGGAGCTTCGATCTCGAGCGGATCGGGCGATACACCGTGGACACGGCGGAACCCGGGGACCGGGAGGCGATCCTCGCGCTGCGCACGAGCGGCCTGCCGGCGTTCGAGCGCGGGGCGTTCGACCACTGGCTCGGGCACCCCGCCACCCGGTGGCGGGTCATCCGCGAGGATGGCGTGCGCGTCTGCGGCGTCAGCTGCTTCCTGCGGCTCGATCGCGTCTGCGACGACGACCTGCGTGCCGATCCCCTGGTCAGGCGCGTGCTCGATGCGCTGAGCGGTGCGATCCGCGGCACGTCGGTGATGGCCCGCTTCACGATCCCCGAGGGGGAACGCGGTCCCCGCAATCCCGCCATGGGCGCCCTGCAGTGCAACCAGGCGCGGAGCTGGGCTGGCGAGCCCGGCCTGCACCACTGGGTGATCGCCAGCGTCCATCCGGATCGCCACGAGGCGCTGCTGCGGGATTCAGGCTTCGAACGGATGCCGGACTGCGACGTCGTCGCCGACGGCGCGACGATCGGCTGCTTCGTCCACGACTGGCGCGAGGAGCCGTGGGAGCGATGGTACGAGCGGGTGACCGCGCAGGGCCGATCGGCGCCGTGACGACGTGCGCCGGGGCCGCGGCCTACGGAGTCCGACGCGGGCATGCCGAACATCAGCCTGGCACCGACCGCAACGGCATCACCGAGGATGAGCGGCGCGGCCAGTGCCGCGCCGGCGGCCAACGTGGCGCTCGCGGTCAACGCGATGCCGCTCGCCGTGGTCAGCTTGCCCGCTGACTCGCGCGTTGTCGGCCAGTGCGTTCCTGATGGCGCCAAGCTCGAAGAGCACGATGTCCGAGTCCTAGGCGCCGCCGAATTTCAGGGCCTTCAGCGCCGGCGACGTCTTGATGTCGATGCCGAGCCCGTCCAGCCACGCGATCAGCACGTGGTCGAGTGTCCGGACAGATCGTCAGTCATGGTCAGGAAGACCGGCGGCATGTCGCCGCCGTACGTCGTGGCGATGTTCCTGCGGTAGGTGTCGCCCGACGTCGGATCCAGCAGCGCCGTGCTGGACTCGTTCAGGACCGTCTCGACGATGCGCGCAACCAGTGTGGCGACCGTTTCCGGTCGACAGATGCTCGGCGCCATCGCGTTGACCATGATGCGACTTCGCCCGGTTTCCGGCGCTGAAGGTGCGCAACCCCGTGGTCGGGTGACCGCGCTACATGTTCCGCCGGTACTGCCCGCCCACCTCGAACAGCGCGTTCGTGATCTGGCCGAGCGAGCACACCCGCACCGCGTCCATCAGCACCTCGAACACGTTGCCGTCGGCGATGTCCGGGGCGCGCAGCCGCTGGATCATGGTCGCCGCCTCGGCGGCGTGGGCGGACTGGACCCCTCCAGACGCGAGCGCTGCGAGCGCTCGCGTCGTCGGTGGAGCGCGCGAGCTCGAGCATCTCGGGCGTGAGGTTGCCGCGCTTCTAGCCGGTCTCCATCGCGCCGAGCACGCCGCCGCGCTCGGCGATGCGCTCGAACTCGGCGAGCACCGCCTCCTCCACCAGCTCGGTCAGGTCCTCGACGACGAAGCTGCCCTGCAGCGGGTTCTCGTTCTTGGCCAGGCCCCACTCGCGGTTGATGATCAGCTGGATCGCCATCGCGCGTCGCACGCTCTCCTCGGTCGGCGTGGTGATCGCCTCGTCGAACGCGTTGGTGTGCAGGCTGTTGGCGTTGTCTCCGAAAGGACGCTTACGCGTCGTGCAGCCCCCTGCGCTTGGCGCTTGCTTCCCCCTGCCGGGCCTTGGGAGGGCGTTTGAAATGCCTATCCGCGCGCGAACTGGAGTGCGGACAACGCGCCGGCGGAGCCGCCCGCGATCGTCGTCGGGGACGTCGCCGCGCAGATTGCCGAAGCCGGCCTCGGCGTACTCGGCAGGCCGATGGCGCGTCGTCTCGGATGACGGGGGCGGATCGGCGCGGCGGTCAACTCGGGTCGGCCCAGTTCTCGAGCTTGAGCCCCGGGACCCGGCTGAACTCCCGGGTGTTGTTGCTTACGAGCGTCGCGCCGATCGCATGCGCGTGTGCAGCGATCAGCGTGTCGTAAGGCCCGATCGGCGTGCCTTGCGAAACCAGCCACGCGCGCAATGACCCGCTGAGCTCCGCGGCGATCTCGTCGAAAGCAGCGATCTCCAACGTGGACAGGAAATCCCTCAGCGCCTTCATGTTGCGCTGCGAACCGGTTCGCGCAACGCCGAAGTGCAGTTCGGCCGCTGTGATCGACGAGATGCCGAGCCCGGCATCATGGTGTTCACGCAAGGCCTTCAACACCGCAGCAGGACGCTCGTTGATGGCGTAGATGCAGATATCCGTGTCCAGCATGTAGCGCATCAGCGTCCCGGCGAAATGTCGACTCGTGACTGCACGGAGGGTTGATCCCGCTGGATCCTGACGTCGGGCTCGAACTCCAGAAGTGCGCCGACCAGTGCGTCCGCGTCCGATCTCGGCACGGCACTCAGCACGACTTCATTGCCGACGCGACGAACGTGGACCTCGGTCCCATCGAACCGGAACTCCCTGGGCAGTCGCACGGCCTGGCTTCCGCCGTGATTGAAGAGCTTGGCGACCTTCACGATGCACTCCTCGACGAGGTGAAGCGGAAAGTATATACATCGTAGTCACTTCTTCGCCACCCCAGTCTTCGATCACCCCTTCGCGAGCACCGAGACCAACCCCGGCTCCAGCGCGATCGCCGCCATCAGCCCGCTCATCGCCGCGGCCTCCACACCGGCGCCGGCCACGTCCTGCCCCGCGAGCAGCAAGCCCGGCACGGGCGTGCGCACGTTCAGCGCGGTGGATCCCAGGCGCGCTGCGTCCATCTCGATGCCGTACATCGCACCGTCGGGCGAGCGGGTGAAATGCTGCTGGGTGAGCGGCGTGGACAGTTCGTGGAAGCGGATCATCGGTGCGAGCGCGGGGAAGTGCCGCTCGAACTGCGCGAGCATGCGCGCCTCGATCCAGGACTTGAAGGCGAGGTAGTCCTCGGGACGCGTCTCGTCGGCACCTTGCTGCCAGCGGGCGAACGGCTCGCCGTCACACAGCGCGAGCACTTCGGCGGTGGGCGCGCGCCCGGGCGTGGGGTCCTTGAGCGACGGGAACGACACGAAGAGGCCCGGCGCGTCCTCGTCGGCCGGGTGCGTCCACACCCGCCCGATGTCCAGGCTCTCGTAGATCCAGACGTTCGCGGCGCTCGCGCCGGCCGCCGTGATGTCGCCCTCGAAGCCGAGGAAGAGCGACCGAGAGGCGCGCGCCATCCGGGGCGCGCGCCATGGGCTGGCGCACTGGCGCTGCAGCCGGCCAGGCCTTGAGGGCGTCGGCGTCGAGCGCGCCGCGGGCGACGACGTAGGCGACCGGCAGCTCGCCCGCGCGCTCGTCCGGACGGCCGATCACCGCGACGTCGGCCACCGCAGGGTGGGTGAGCAGCAACGCCTCGAGCTCGGCCGGCGCGACCTGCAGGCCCTTGACCTTGATGAGCTCCTTGAGCCGGTCGGTGATGAAGACGAAGCCGTCGGCGTCGACGAGGCCGAGGTCGCCGGTGCGGATCCAGCCGTCCGGCGTGACGAGTTCGGCCGTCGCCTGCGGGTTGTTCAGGTAGCCGACGAGTCTCGCCGGTGTCCGGATCCAGATCTCGCCTTCCTCGCCTCGTCCCCGCTCCCGGCACGTCGTCGGATCGACGACGCGCAGCGCCACCCCGGGCGCGAGACGGCCGACCGAGCCCGCCCGGCGGGTCTCGGGCGACAGCCCGAGCGTCGCCGCGGCGGTCACCTCCGTCATGCCGTAGCCCTGCGAGCACGGGCAGCCCAGGCGCTGCGTGACCCGGGCCTCCAGCGCCGCCGACATCGGCGCACCGCCGGTGCCCGTGATGCGCAGCGACCCGAGGTCGAACCGGTCCACCAGCGGGTGGGCGGCGAGGAACTGCATCACCGGCGGCACGGCGATCAGGTCGGTCACCCGGTGGGTGGCGATCGCGCCGAGGAAGGACTCCGGTTCGAAGCGCGGCAGCGTGACCAGCTTCGCGCCGTGCGCGAGCGTGCACAGCGTGACGAGCGAGAAGCCCATCGCGTGGAACATCGGCAGGAAACCCAGCGAGACGACGTCGTCGGGCCAGCGGAAGGACTGCAGCGTCTGGCAGACGTTCGCGACGATCGCCCGGTGCGTGAGCATCACGCCCTTGGGTAGGCCGGTGGTGCTCGACGAGTAGGGCAGCAGCGCGACCGCGTCGGGGTCCTGCGGGACCGCCGGCTCGGGATCGTCCCCGGAGAGCAGGGCGGCGAGGCTCAGGCAGCCGGCCGCATCGCCGTCGACGACGATGCGCTCGCAGTCCGTCCCGTCCGCGGCCTCGCGGACCGTGTCGACCAGACCGGGCACGGTGAAGGCGACATGAGCCTCCGAATCGCGGATCTGGTGACGCAGCTCGGCGGCCGTGTAGCTGGGGTTCGCGCCGGTGGCGCGTCCGCCGACGCTCATCGCGCCCAGTGCGACGATCACCCACTCGGGGCTGTTGGGGCCGAACAGCAGCAGCGTGTCGCCGCGACGGAAGCCGATCCGTGCGAGGCCGGCCGCGCACCGGCCGATCAGTCGGTCGAGCTCGCCGTAGTCGATGACGCGGCCGGACGGGGCGTCGACGATTGCGGTCGATGCGGGGCGGCGGCGCGCCCGCTGGCGCACGAACGCCGGCAGGGTCAGCGCCGGGGGCGGCGGGTCGATCGGATCGCCGGCAATCAGGGGGGCGGGCGCGTCGGTCATGGGGCCTCCGGGCGGACGGGTGCGTGGAGCGGGCCCGGAGATCGTCGGCGACGGTCGTCCGCCGGGTCACGAAGCAATCACGAAAGAACCGCGAAATCCCCGGCCGCCCGACGACGCGCCTTCCCGCACGGCCGGACACGCCACGGCAGCACGCCCCGACTAGACTGGCCGGACGCGCGCCGCGGCCCGCGGCGCGCATCCACAGGAGACCCTGCGATGAACGCGAATCCCGTCGTCTGGTTCGAGGTCTACGTGGCCGACATGGCCCGGGCGAGGCGCTTCTACGAGACCGTGCTCGGCGTGACGCTGTCGAAGCTCGACGATCCGTCCGGCGAGAGCGAGATGTGGGCCTTCCCGTCGATGCCCGAGCAGGGCGGCGCCGGTGGCGCGCTGGTCCGGATGGGCGGCATCGCGCCCGGCGGAGGCGGCACGCTGGTCTATTTCGGCTGCGCCGACTGCGCGGTCGAGGCGTCCCGGGTCGAGGCCGCCGGCGGGTCGATCGCCCGGCCCAAGTTCTCCATCGGGCCCTACGGCCACATCGCGCTGGTGGTCGACACCGAGGGCAACATGATCGGGCTGCACTCGATGGCGTGACGCCCGCCACTTGACCTCCGCCGTCATGGACCGCGGGCCTGACCGCGGGGTACACCGTGACCGTCGCGTCCGCGTCCCGGAGGTCGTCCGTGCGTCACGTCATCCCAGTCGTCCTGCTCGCCGTCGCGGCGATCCACGCGCTGCCGCTCGCGGGCGTGCTCGGCGCCGCCCGCCTCGAATCGATGTACGGCGTGCCGGTCCGCGACCCGTCGCTGGAGATCCTGCTGCGCCATCGCGCGGTGCTGTTCGGGCTGCTGGCGGCCGGACTCGCGGTGGCCGCATTCCGTCCGGACTGGCACGGCGCGGCGCCGCTCGCGGGCTCGGCGAGCGTGGTCTCGTTCCTCGTCATCGCCTGGGGCGTGGGCGGCTACGGGCCCGCGATCGCGACCGTCGTGCGCGCGGACCTCGTCGCGCTCGCGCTGCTCGCGGCCGGCGGGATCGCGCACGCGCTCCGACCGGTCGCGGCGTAGCCGTCCGGCTCGCGCTACGATCGACGCCCCGCCACCGGACGACGAGACCCCCGTGACCGCCTCCCGCCCCCAACTCCACGTCGACGCGAACCACTACAGCCCGTATGCGATGTCCGCGTTCGTCGCGCTGACCGAGAAGGGCGTGGCGTTCGACCTCGTGCGCGTCGACCTCGCCGCCGGCGCGAACCGCGCGCCGGACTTCGCGGCCCTGTCCGCCACGCGCCGCGTGCCGACGCTGGTGCACGACGGCTTCTCGCTGTCGGAGTCGTCGGCGATCGACGAGTACGTCGACGAGGTGTTCGACGGGCCGGCGCTCTATCCGCGCGACGCGCGCGATCGCGCCCGCGCGAGGCAGGTTCAGGCCTGGATACGCAGCGACCTGATGCCGATCCGCGCCGAGCGCTCGACCGAGTTCGTGTTCGCGAAGCCGGTGGCGAAGCCGCTGTCCGAGGCAGCGCGCGCCGCGGCCGGCACGCTGTTCGCCGCCGCCGGCGGGTGGCTCGCCGACGGGCGCGCGCACCTCGCCGGCGACGCGTGGTGCATCGCCGACGTCGACCTCGCGCTGATGCTCAACCGCCTCGTGTTCGCCGGCGACGACGTGCCCGCGCCGCTCGCGGACTACGCGCGGCGGCAGTGGGCGCGGCCGAGCGTTCAGCGCTGGGTGGCGCTGTCGGCGGCGCGAGGCTGACGCGGGGCCGAGCCGAGCCCGTCGACCCGCCCATGCCCGATCCCCGCCTGTGCCTCGCCAACCTGACGGTCCTGCTGGTCCATCAGATCGACGCCGCCTACTGGCACGAGTGGGAGCTGTTCGGGATCCCCGGCGGAAACCCGGTGAACCTGCTGCTGAACCTGCCGATCGTCGCGCTCGGGCTGCATGCATGGGCGCGCGTCGCGCTCGGGGCGGCCGACGCCCGCCGCTGGGCGGCATTCGTCGCCGCGCTCGGCGCGCTCACGGTCGTGCTGCACGCCGGGTTCTTCGCGGCGGGGCACGACGCGTTCGCCGCGCCGGTCTCGATCGGCCTGCTGGTGGCGACCGGTGTGCTGTCGATGCTGCAGGCGATCGACCTGCGCCGGTCGCGCCCCGTCAGACCACCACTTCGCTGACCTGCATCTCCGGCGCGATGTCGGTGTAGTTCGGCACGTCGGCCATGATGGTCTTCGCGTGCGGCGCGAAGGCCTGCTGGAACGCGGGCACCGAGTCGAAGAAGAGCTCGCAGTAGGCGACGTAGGGCGCGGGCGCACCCGGCGCGCCGCCGCCGAGGCCCTTGGCGACGGTGTAGCCGGTGCAGGCGGCACCCAGCGTCTCCTTCACCATCGGCATGTGCCGGTCGCGGTAGTACGCGTGGTCGAAGCGGGCGCCCTCGCGCTGCGGATACATGACGGTCACCTTGATCATCGTCGTCTCCCTGGAGTGTGACGCGTGGCGGCGCGCGCCGGATGCGGCGACGCACGCAGTCGAGCAGTCTCGCCTCCGGCCGCGGCCATGGTCAATCGCCCGATCCGGCCGGTTCGCGCGGACGCTGCTACGATCGGTCCGGGACTAAGTCCGCGACCCCCCCCCCCCGCCGCCGGACGTCGACGGTCCCGTCCGGAGGACCCGCCATGCGCCTCGCCGCCGACGTCGTCGTCGCCCTGATCGCCCTGCTGCACGTCTGGATCCTGGTCCTCGAGATGTTCCTCTGGGACAAGCCCGCGGGCCTGCGCGCGTTCGGGCAGACGCGCGAGTTCGCCGCCGCCACGCGCGTGATGGCGGCCAACCAGGGGCTCTACAACGGCTTCCTCGCGGCGGGGCTCGCGTGGGGGCTGTGGCTGGACGCGGCCGGCGGGCCGGTGAAGGTGTTCTTCCTCGGCTGCGTGCTGGTGGCCGGCGTCTACGGCGCGGCCACGGCGGCCCGCAAGATCCTGTTCGTGCAGGCGGTGCCGGCGGCGATCGGGCTGGCGCTGCACGCGCTGGCCTGAGACGGTGCGACACCCGCCGCGCCGCGGGTGTCCGGCGCGCGCGATGGGCCGAGGCGCCCGCGGGCCCGCCTCCGGCGTCACCCTTCGCCCGCGCAGCCCTGCGGCTTGAACACCCGCTCGGTGGACGCCGGAAAGCGTGACAGCTTCTCCGCCGGACGACGCGGCCGCCGCAGCAGTTCGCCGCCGCAGTTCGGGCAGCGGCCGCCGAGTCTCACGTCCGCGCAGGACACGCAGAACGTGCACTCGAACGAGCAGATCCGCGCATCGAGGCTCTCGGGCGGCAGGTCGACGTCGCAGCATTCGCAGGACGGCTTGAGCTTCAGCATCGAGGTCTCCTCCGCGTCGGCCGGTCAGGCGCCCGTGACGAGGTCGAAGCCCTCGTCGAGCCAGCCGGTCACGCCGCCGATCATGAGCTTCACCGGGCGGCCGAGCCGCGCGAGGCGCAGCGCCGCGCGGTCGGCGCCGTTGCAGTGCGGGCCTGCGCAGTAGACCACGAAGAGCGTGCCGTCGGGCCACTCGGCCATCCGCGCCGCGTCGATCGCGCGGTGCGGGAGGTTCGTCGCGCCGGACACGTGGCCGCGCGCGAAGGCGGCGGGGCCGCGGACGTCGAGCAGCACGAAGGCGGCGTGGCCGGCGGCGAGGTCGGCGTGCACGTCGGCGCAGTCGGTCTCGTGCGCGAGGCGGGCCTCGAAGTGCGCGACGGCGGCGGCGCTAGGGGCGGCGGGGATCGCGGCGACGACGGACGCGGTACGGAACGCGGCGCTGGACGAGGCGGGCGAGGGGGGCGAGGGGGGCGAGACGAGGGGTCCTGTCACGGCGGGCTCCGGCGGTTCGGGGATCGATGTCGTCAGTCTCGCCCGCCGACGAGCCGCCGCGTCAGTGGCGGAATCGCCAAGGTCTGGTAGCTTTCCGCCAATGCGCCCCACCGACCCCGGCATCGCCGCGGTGCTCGCCTACGACGGGCTGTGCACCTTCGAGTACGGCATCGCGATCGAGCTCTTCGACCTCGACCGGCCGGAGCTGGGCGTGCCCTGGTACAACTGCCGGATCGTGGGTGTCGACGGGCCGGAGGCGCGCGGCACCGGCGGCGTGCGGGTGCGCGAGCTGCACTCCGTCATCGACACCGTCGAGCGGGTCGAGATTATGCGCGACCTGCGGCTGGGCGTCTTCGACGTGCTTGTGGGCATCAACCTGCTGCGCGAGGGTCTGG
>JBAXJZ010000025.1:0-17392 GCA_037137595.1 Burkholderiales bacterium
CCGAGCACGCCGAGGCCGGCTGCGCCGATCGCGAACCACGACGGTCCGGTGGCCTGCGCGACCTGCGTGGCGGCGAGCACGCCGCTGACCGTCGTGGCGTCGGAATTGTCCGCGTAGAGCAGGAACGAGCCGTCCTGCAGCGCCGCCTGCGGGAGCGATTCCTCGGTGATCGGCGGTGTGCCCGGAAAGCCGATGCCCTCGAGCGAGACCGTGCACTCGGCGCCCGGGCGGCAGGCACCGAAGAAGTTGTTCAGCTGGACCTCGCGACCCTCGGGCAGGCCGTCGATGATCAGGTTGTTGTCGATGCGGCGCACGCGCATGCGCGGCGCGCGCAGCGGCGGCTTGCCCGTGGTGTCGTCGACGAAGCGGAACGCGTCGCCGGGCCTCACCACCACGCGGGTGCGTTCGCCGACGATCGGCGTGCGAACCACGCCGAAGTCCCGTGTCTGCTGCTCGATCTGCAGTGCCATCGATCCGTCCAGTGTGCGTCGCGGTGGATCGCGGGGTCCGCGGCGCGTCTAGTACGCGTTGCGGTCGCCCCGCAACGCCTGCCAGAACGTCCGCCAGACGATCAGCAGGTCCAGCCGCAGCGACCAGTTGCGCAGGTATTCGAGGTCGAACTCGATCCGGGTGCGCATCTTGTCGATGGTATCAGTCTCGCCGCGCGCACCATTCACCTGGGCCCAGCCGGTGATGCCCGGCTTGACCTTGTGCCGGATCATGTACCCCTTGATGAGCTTCCGGTACATCTCGTTGTGGGCCACGGCGTGCGGACGGGGCCCCACGACCGACATGCGGCCCTGCAGGACGTTGAAGAACTGTGGCAGTTCGTCCAATGAGGTCCGGCGCAGGAAGCGGCCGAGCGGCGTGATCCGGTCGTCGTCCTTTGTCGCCTGTCGGACCACCGCGCCGTCCTCCTGGACGCGCATCGTCCGGAACTTCCAGACCACGATCTCCTGCCCGTCCAGCCCGTAGCGCCGCTGCCGGAACAGGATCGGCCCCGCGCTGGTCGCGCGGACCGCGACCGCGGTCGCGAGCATCACCGGCGCGGTGAGCACGATCGCGGCGGTCGCGATCAGCAGGTCGGACAGGCGCTTGATGACGCCGGTGGTGCCGTGGAAGGGCGTCTCGCAGACGGCCACGACCGGCAGGCCGCCGACGGTGTCGACGCGGGCCTGGATCAGGTCGTAGAGGAAGATGTCGGGCAGGAAGAAGATCGACGCGGTGGTGTCGCGCAGTTCGTCGAGCAGCTTCAGGATCCGGGGCTGCGAGGCCATCGGCAGCGCGATGTAGATCTGGTCGACGCGGTTGGCGCGGACGAAGTCCGCCAGCGAGTCGATGCGGCCGGTCAGCGGCAGTTCGAGGTCGTCGCCGAGCCGGGTGGGGGCGCGGTCGTCGAAGAAGGCGGTGACCCGGACCGGCTGCAGCGGCTGCGACTCCAGCAGCGTGCGCGCGAGCGTCCGGCCGAGCTCGTTGGCGCCGACGATCACCGCCGTGTCCTGCTGACGCATCGACATGACCCGGGGCAGCAGCCAAGGCGTCACGCCGTGCACCGCCGCCTGCAGCACCGGCGTGCCGACCACCCACAGCGCGAGCTGGTTCGGCGGGAACGCGTTCAGCGTGTCGGTGGCCAGTCCGAACACCGTCATCAGGCCGCACAGCACCGCCCAGTTGCTGAAGATCTGGCGGAACAGCTTGGCCTGGATGTAGGAGAACGGGATCGAGCCGGGGAAGCTCAACGAGAACGCGATCAGGCCCAGGATCAGGTCCTTGTTCTCGATGTGCCCGCGGGTCAGCCACGCGGCGCCGAGCAGTGCGACCACGACCAGGGTCGGGTCACAGACCCTGCGCGCGAGCGCAAGCAGGCTTTGGTTGCCGCTTCGGACGATCGACCGAGTCGCGGACAGGCCGCCGGGTGGTGGGATGCCCAAGGTGGTGCCAGCCAAAAGGTGAGCGGATGATACCCGTGGAGGTGGGTGGGACACTCACCCATTCGCAGGGTCGCGGTGCAGTCGATGCATCGTGCCGACAGTCGCTTGACACCGCCAGTGACAGAGGGTCACGCGCCGTGTCGGACCGCGACGCGCGAACGGTGGCGGGAACGCCGCGGGCGTGACCGGGCGTGCCCCTGTCTGCCGGTGCGTTCCCGGTGCGTTCTGGTGCGCATCGGTGCGTGCCCGTGAGCATGAGAGAGTATCGATGTACAGGCGTACGTGCCCCGGGCGTCGATACCGCCCGGGCCCGCTACTTGCTTCGTTTCCGGCGTGCGCGTCACGCGGCCGGTCGCCGCGATCGCCAACCGGGAAGGGCAGCACATGAGCGAGGAATCGAGGGCCGCCGGGTCGGTCCGGGTGGCACGCCTGCTCGCCGTCGGAGCGTGCTGCGCGATCGCGGGTGCACCGCGCGCGGCCCAGGACGACGGCGCGCCGGTCGCGGTGCCGACGGTGACGCTCGCCGTCTTCGCCGGGCTGCCCGACGGGGCCGGCGAAGTCCGGCCGCTGCGTGAGCCGCAGATCGTCACCGCGCGGCTCGCCCCGCCGCCGCCGGGGGCGGTCGCCCCCGCGACCGAAGCCACCGGTGCCGGCACGACGCTCGCGGCGTTCGGCCTGCTGATCGCCTGGATCGCCGGCCGCCGGCGCTGAGTCCCGCTCCCTCGGGCGAGTCCCGCTGCCGCGGGACGACCCCTTCGTGTCTGACATAATCGGCACGGCCGTTCCACGGTCGAGCCGGCGCGGCCTGCGACGGCCGACTGCCCGGCCTCCGGAGCCGCCGCCATTCCGATGTCCCCCCGGCACTTCGTCGATGCCTTGCGCGCCCGCCGCACGCTCGCAGCGGGGCTGTTCGCGCTGGGCCTGCTCGGCGCCGCGCTGGTCACGGTCGCGATGCCGGAGCGCTTCGTCGCCTCGGCCCGGGTGCTCGTCGAGGTGTCGCCGGGCGAGCTCGCCCCGGGCGCGACGCTGGCGGCCCATCTGGCGACACAGGTCGACATCGTCACCAGCCAGCGGGTGGCGCTGCGCGTCGTCGACGCGCTCGGCCTCGCCGAGGATCCCGCGGCGATCCGGCGCTGGCGCCTCGAGACCGATGCGGCGGGCTCGCTGCGCCACCTGCTGTCCGACGTGCTGCGCCGGGACCTGCGGGTCGAACCGGCCGGCGGATCGAGCGTGATCCGGATCGACTACGCCGCCGACGACGCCGCGGCCGCGGCCCGGATCGCCAACGCGTTCGCGCAGGCCTATGTCGAGCTGGGTGAGCAGGCCGCGCGAGCCGCCGACGCGCGCCGGCCGGCCGAGCCGGATGCGGCCGCGCTGCGTGCGCGGGTCGCGGCGGCGCTGCAGCGGGTCGCCGCCGCGCTGTCGGAGAGCGATGCGTCGCCGGAGCGCGCGGGCACGCTGCGGACGCTTCGCGAGGAGCTCCGCCAGCTTCAGCTGCAGCTCGAGCAGGCGGAGCGGGCATTCGATCCGGCCGCATCGTCGCGGTCCGACGGTCGTCCGCGGGGCGCGGCGTCCGGACCCCGGGTGTCGGTGCTGTCGCCGGCCACCGAGCCGGTGCGGCCGGTGCGCCCCGACCCGGTGCTCAACGCCGTGGTCGGCGCCGCGCTGGGGAGCCTCGCGGCGCTGTTCGGCGTCGCGCTGGCCGAGCGGCGAGACCGGCGCATCCGCGGCGCGCGCGACCTCGCCGACGCCAGCGGCCGCCCGCCGATCGGCTCGCTGCGCGACGCCTTCGGGCGCGACCGGCCGGCGTCGGCGTCCAGGCACGGCCTCGGCGGCATGGCGAGCCCCGCCGTACCGCCGAGCGCGCCCGCGCGGGTCGCCGGCGGTGTCGAGGCGGACGGACCGGCGACCCGCCCTGTGCCGACCCGCGACACGGCGGCGTCGCCCGAGCCGATCGGCCAGATCCTGGTGAAGGCGGGGCTGATCCATCCGCCCGAGGTCGAGCGGATCCTCGCCTGGGCCCGTCGCGAGGGCATGCGCTTCGGCGAGGCGGCCGTCGCCAGCCGGCTCGTGACCAGCGACCAGGTGGAGCGCGCGCTCGCCGCGCAGTTCGACTACCCGATGCTGGTCCGGGGCGCGAGCCCGGTGTCGGAGGAGGTGGTCGCCGCCTACGACGCGCGCAACCCGATGGTGGCCGACCTGCGGCGCCTGCGTGCGCGGATCCGCGCCGCGCAGGCCGCCGCGCCGCCGGCGACGCCGCTGCGCTGCGTCGCGGTGGTGTCGGCCGGCCCGGGCGAGGGCAAGAGCTTCCTGGCGGCCAACCTGGCGGTGAGCTTCGCGCAGGGCGGCCAGCGGACGCTGCTGATCGACGCCGACCTGCGTGCCGGGCGGCTGCACCGGATGTTCGGACTGCCGAACGCCACGGGGCTGTCGGCGATGCTCAACCGCAGCATCCAGCCGGGCGCGATGCAGCGCGTGCCGGGGCTGGGGACGCTGACGGTGCTGACCCGGGGCCCGGACGCGCCGAACCCGACCGAACTGCTGTCGCGCGAGGCGCTGGGCCAGCTCCTCGAGGCCTTCGCGCGGTCCTTCGACCTGGTGATCCTGGACACGGCGGGCGGCGGCGACGAGCCCGACGCCTCGCTGGTCGCGCGGTGCGCCGGCGCGGCGCTGGTGCTGGCCCGCAAGGACCGCAGCTCGTTCGACGGGCTCGCCGAGCTGGTGCAGGGCGGCGGCGCGGTGCCCGCCGTCCCGGTGATCGGGACGGTGCTCAACGAGGCCTGAGCCCGAGGACGGGCCCGGCCGGGTTCAGCGGACGTCGCCCTCGGCGAGCGCCATCAGGAGTCGGACCAGCTGCGACTGGCGGGTGCAGCCGGTGCGCTCGTAGATCGTCGCCAGGTGGGTCTTCACGGTGTTCGTGCTGATCCCCAGTCGCCGGGCGACGTCCTTCACCGAGTCCGCGCGCAGGTAAGCCTCGGCGACGCGGGCCGACGAGGCGCTCAGCCCGAACAGCGCGGTCAGCTGCGGGCCTTCCAGGGTGGGCTGGCGGGACAGGTCGATCAGCGTGCCTGCCACCGCCGCCGCCTGCGCGCGCGGCGCCGCGGCTAGGGGGCCCAGCGGGGTCAGGTGCAGCGCCAGGCCGAGCCGGCTGCCCGGCGGGCGCAGGTGCAGCGACCGGCGCCGCGCCGACGGGTCGGACGTGGGCAGGCCCAGCGCCGCCGACGCGCAGTCGTGGACCGCGTCCTCGATCGCGGCCTGCGCGGCGCCGTCGGGGCCGGTGAGACGCATCGCGCCGCCCGGCACCCCCGGCAGCGGCACCAGCCGCAGCGACGAGCGGTCGTGCAGCAGGTCCCGGGCCGCGACGTTGTGGGCGAGCACCCGCGCGTCGGCGTCGAAGATCAGCAGGCCGCGGTGCGATCGGTCCACGACCGAGGCGAATGCGGACAGGGCGGGGGCCGTGTCGGGCAGGTCGGCGCGGGGGGCATCGCGGCCCGGCGTGGTGTCGGTGGTCTTGGGGGCACCCATCACCACCATCATTCCAGCCCTCGGCCTCAGCGGCTTCCTCGGGTCGGGTGATGGCCGGATCACCGACTTGTACGGACGCGCTGGGGGCGACTTCCACGCCCTGCGGCCGGGCCGGGACCCGCGCGAGGGATCCGGAGCGCGCCCGGACGCGTCGTCGGACCCGGCCGGGACGGCCGCGCGGGCCGCCTCAGGTCCGGCGCTGCGAGACCGGTTCGTCGCTCGCTTCGCTCAGCGACATCAGGAGGCGCACGAGCTGGGCCTGCCGCGTGCAGCCGGTCTTCAGGTAGACCGACGCCAGATGGGTCTTGACGGTGTTGGCGCTCACGCCGAGCAGCTGGGCGACGTCCTTCACCGTGTCCACACGGAGGTAGGCCTCGGCGACCCGCGACTCGGCCTCGGTGAGCCCGAACAGGTCCCGCAGCATCGCGGGCTCCAGGCTCGCCGGCGAGGAACGGTCGATCAGCACGCCGAGCACCACCGGCTGCCCGGCGTCACCGCGGGCCGGCGAGGGCATCGCGGAGAGCTGCAGGATCAGGCCCGGCTGGCCATGGTCGAACGTGAGAACCAGCGCCTGCGACGGCCGCGGTTCGCGCGACAGCGCCGCCTGGAGGGTGAGCGAACCGGGGCCCGAGCCCGTGCTCGCGCAGGCACGCAGCGCGCGCTCGAGCTTCAGCTGCAGTGCGCTTCGCCGCACCTGGAGGCGCATGCGGTCGTGCGGCGGTTCGGGGGATGCCGCGAATTCGAGATCGGCGTGCTGCGCGACGGTGCGCCGCGCCGTGGCGTTCGCACCCACCACGTACCCGGATTCGTCGAACAGGATCAGTCCCTGACGCAGGGTGTCGACCGCCAGAGCGAGCAACGAATCGCCGTTCGAGGACGCGGGCGCGTCTTCTCCCGACGCGACGGAAGCCGTGCGCGTGGATGCGAACATGATGTCTCAGAGCCAGCAGGGTTGCCGAACCGACCCGGGACACTGCCAGTTTCGTGCCAGCCGGGTGTCTGGAGTATGAGGGATTGCTGCGCTGCGGGGGATCGTCCAAGTTAGCTATCAGCCGCAGCGACTCACATCATCGGGTGACGATTCCACGATGTCCGCGACCTTCGTCACGCGGCGCGAGGGATCTCCGCCCAGCGTCGACATCCGACTGTTTCTTTCGCGCAACGGCGCGTCGCGGCCCACCCGGCGACAGGGCGATGCGGCCCCGCTCGCGCATCCGGTATGGTCCCGGCCATGAATCTCCTCGTCACCGGTGCGGCCGGCTTCATCGGCATGCACGTCGCGCGGCGGCTGCTGGACGCGGGTCACCGCGTCGTCGGCCTGGACCGTCTCGACGACTACTACGATCCCGCACTGAAGGCCGCGCGGCTGGCGAGGCTCTCGGACTCGCCGCGATTCTCGTTCGAACGGATCGACGTCGCGGACGGGCCGGCGATGGCTGCGCTCTTCGAGCGCGAACGCTTCGACCGCGTCGTGCATCTCGCCGCGCAGGCGGGCGTGCGCCATTCGCTGAAGCACCCGCAGGCCTACGCGACATCCAACCTCGCCGGATTCGTCAACGTCCTCGATGGCTGCCGGCACGGCGGCGTGGGGCACCTGGTGTACGCGTCCTCGTCGAGCGTCTACGGCGGCAACACGCGGATGCCGTTCTCCGAGCACGATGCCGTCGACCATCCGGTGAGCCTGTACGCGGCGACGAAGAAGGCCAACGAGCTGATGGCCCATTCGTACAGCCACCTCTTCGGGCTGCCCACCACCGGCCTGCGCTTCTTCACCGTCTACGGGCCCTGGGGCCGGCCCGACATGGCGGCCTTCCTGTTCGTCGACGCGATCCTCTCGGGGCGCCCGATCGACGTCTTCAATCACGGCGACATGCGGCGCGACTTCACCTACGTCGACGACGTCGTCGAGGGGGTGGTCCGCGTGCTCGACCGCGTGCCCGGTCCGGATCCGGCGTACGACCCGATGGCCCCCGATCCGGCGAGCGCGCGTGCGCCGTACCGTGTCTTCAACATCGGCAACGCCGAGCCGGTCCCGCTGCTGGAGTTCATCGCGGCGATCGAGGCGGCGCTGGGGCGCCGCGCCGAACTGCGGCTGCTGCCGATGCAGCCGGGCGATGTCCCGGCGACCTTCGCGGACACCTCCGCGCTCGCCGACTGGGTGGGGTTCGCGCCGCGCACGCCCGTCCGCGAGGGCGTGCGGCGGTTCGTCGACTGGTACCGCGACCACTACGGTCGCTGAACCGTCCGCCGCAAGCACGGACGCCCCGCCGACTCGCGTCGACGGGGCGTCCGGTTGGGTGTGCGTCGCGACCGGACGGGGGGCGTCCGATCGGGACCGTCGGGGTCAGGCGTACGCCGCCAGCGCCGTCTTCATCGTCTTCAGCGCCTTCGCCTCGATCTGGCGGATCCGCTCGGCCGAGACGCCGAACTCCTCGGCCAGCTCGTGCAGCGTCTTCGTGCCGCCTTCGTCCTCGTCGCGCAGCCAGCGCGCCTCGATGATCCGGCGGCTGCGCGGATCGAGCGCCTCGAGCGCCTCGCGCAGGCCCTCGCCCTGCAGCCGATCGAACTGGCGTGCCTCCAGCAGCTGGGCCGGCTCGGCGTTCGGCGCCTGCAGGTAGGCGATCGGGCCGAAGGTCTCCTCGCCGCCCTCGTCGGGCACCGGATCGAGCGCCACGTCACCGCCGCCCATGCGGGTCTCCATCTCGACCACGTCCTGGCTGCGGACGTTGAGTTCCTTGGCGATCGCCTCGACCGCGTCGGGGCTCAGCGTGTGGGCGTCCGGCTTGTGCGAGCGCAGGTTGAAGAACAGCTTGCGCTGGGCCTTGGTGGTGGCCACCTTCACCAGCCGCCAGTTCTTCAGGATGTACTCGTGGATCTCGGCCTTGATCCAGTGCATCGCGAACGACACCAGCCGCACGCCGCGGTCCGGGTCGAAGCGCTTCACCGCCTTCATCAGGCCGATGTTGCCTTCCTGGATCAGGTCGGCATGGGGCAGGCCGTAGCCGAGGTACTGGCGGGCGATCGACACCACCAGCCGCAGGTGGGACATCACCAGCTGGCGAGCGGCACCGAGGTCGGCGTCGTCGCGCAGGCGGCGGGCGAGCGTGACCTCCTCCTCGGCGCTCAGCATCGGCAGCCGGTTCACGGCCGAGATGTAGGCGTCGATGTTGCCGACCGCCGGAACCGCCAGCATCGCACCGGCGGCGCGAGAGGGAGTCACCAGAGCCGTGGAGAGGGGGGTCATCCGTGTCCGTCCTTTCATGGGGTCGAAGCCCCGGTGAAGAGATGCTAGCACTCGTGGGTCGTGAGTGCTAATTGATCCTGACAATCGGCGCCATCGCCGGAATTAATTGGGGACAGAACAATATCGGCACGTATCATGGTCAAGAATATCGATACGAATCAATGACTTGATGGATGTCGCCGCCGGTGGCGGCCGCCTCGCGGCTAGCGCTCGCGCAGCGCCTGCCCGGCCCGGTTCAGCGGCTTCAGCAGGTAGGCCAGCACCGTCTTGCGACCGGCGAGCATCTCCACCGACGCGGTCATGCCGGGCAGGATCGGCAGCGCCTCGCCGTCCCGGCCGGTGAGCGCCGCGCTCCGCGTGCGGACGAGCACGCGGTAGTAGGCGCCGGTCTCCTCCGGGTCGACCGCGCCGGCCGACGCCAGGCTGCCGCGACGGTCGTCGCGCAGCGTGTCGGGGCTGATGAACTCGACGGTGCCCTCGAGGCCGCCGTAGATCGCATAGTCGTAGGCCGAGAGCTTCACCATCGCGGGCTGGCCCTGCCGCAGGAAGGCGACGTCCGACGGCTTCACGAAGGCTTCGATCACCAGCGTGTCCTCGATCGGCACGATCAGCATCAGCTCCTGGCCCTGCTGGATCACGCCGCCCAGCGTGGTCACCCGCACGCTCTTGACCGTGCCGCGCACCGGCGAGCGCAGCTCGGTGCGCTTGTAGGCGTCGCCCCGGGCGGTGGCCATCTCGCGGGTCTGGGCGAGTTCGGCCTCGACGCGGTTCAGGTCGGCCGCGGCGTCGGCCCGGTACTTGTTCTGGCGGTCGGCGAGCTGCAGCGCGAGGTCGTTGCGCTGGCGCTTCAGGCGCAGCGCCTCCACCTCGGACACCAGTCCGCGCGCCACCAGCGGGTCGACGATCTCGATCTCGCGGTCGAGCAGCGCGATGCCGCGCTTCAGCGCCTCGGCGCCCTCGTCGAGCGCGCGACGGCGGGCGTTGAAGGCCTCGGTCTCGCGGCGGACCAGCGCGGACGCGGCCGCCGCGTCGGCGGGAAACTGCAGCGGCGTGCCGAAGGCCTCGGCCCGCAGCCGCGCGGCCTGCGCCGACAACGCCGCCGCCTTGCCCTGCAGCTCGCGGTAGAGGGCCGACGCACGGGTGTCGTCCATCCGCAGCAGCGGCTGATCACGCTCGACGCGGTCGCCTTCCTTGACCAGCAGTGCGGTGAGCACGCCCGTCTCGAGGCTCTGGATCACCTGCTCCTTGCTCGACGGGATCACGCGGCCGTTGCCGCGGGTGACCTCCTCGAGCTCGGCGCGCGACGCCCAGAACAGGAAGGCGCCCACCAGCGCGGCCAGCATCGCCACCGAGACGATCGCGTGCCAGGGCACGCTTCGCTGTGGCGGCACCAGCCGCGGCGGCGGCAGCGAGACGGTCGCGGTCGTCAGCGGCACGGGCACCGGCACGGGCCCGCCCGCGGGATCGGGCGCGGCGCCGCCCTCCTGCTCAACCCGGTACACGGGGCGCCTCCACCTGCGACAGCGGCACGGTGATGCCGCGGGCGAGCTGCTCGAGCGCCTCGGCGCGGGGCGCGTCGAGGACGATGCGGCCGGCCTCGAGCACGACGATGCGGTCCACCAGCTCGATCGCCGCCGGCCGGTGCGTGGCGACGATCAGCGTGCGGTCGCGCGCCCACTCGGCGATCGTCGCGATCACCTGCTTCTCGGAGTTCTGGTCGAGGCCGCTGGTGGGTTCGTCGAGCAGCACGATGCGCGGGTCGCGCATCAGCAGCCGCGCGATCGCCACCAGCTGCTTCTGGCCGCCGGACAGGCCGGCGCCGTCCTCGCCGAGGTGCATGTCGAGCCCGCGCGGATGGCGGGCCACCATCGTGTCCAGGCCGAGCGCGCGCAGCGCCCAGAGGCGCCGGGCGTCGTCGACGTCGCGGTCGGAGCGGGCCAGGTCGAGGTTCTCGCGCAGCGTGCCGAGGAACAGGCGCGGCTGCTGCGGCACCAGCCCGACGATCGACCTCAGCTCGGCCGGGTCGATCTGCCGGGCCTCGATGCCGTCGACGCGGACCATGCCCGCGGTCGGCGCGTAGAGGCCCGCCGCGAGCCGCAGCAGCGTGGACTTGCCGCTGCCGGTGCGGCCGACCACGGCGACCTTCTCGCCGGCGCGCAGGTTCAGCTCGAGCCCGCGGAACAGCGTCGGGCCGGCGCGGTCGTGGCTGAAGTCGACGCCCGAGATGCCGAGCTCGCCGCGCGGGGCGACCAGCGCGAGGTAGCTGCGGTCGGGCTCGCGCTCGACCGGCCGGTCGACCAGCGCCTGCAGTCCGTCGAAGGCGCTGCGAGCCTGCTGCAGCCGCAACGCGAGCGACGCGACCTGCGACAGCGGCGCGATCGCGCGGCCTGACAGGATCACCACGCCGATCAGCCCCCCCAGCGAGAGCAGGTTCGCGTGGATCAGGTGGACGCCCCAGACGACCGTCATGATCGTGACGAGCTGCGAGACCGCCAGGGTGAAGTTCGTCACCACTGCCGACAGCGTGCGCGAGCGCATCGAGGTCCCGGAGATCGACTCGGTGAACCACTGCCAGCGCTGCAGCGCGAATCGGTAGGCGTTGTTGACCTTCAGGGTCTCCATCCCCTCGACCGCCTCGACCGCCAGGCCCTGGCGCTGCGAGCCGTCCTTCATCGAGGTGCGGATCGCGCGGGCGAGCGGGGCCTGGACCGCGAGGCCGGCGAGCACCACCAGCACGATCGCCGCCAGCGGCACCAGCGCGAGCGGCGGCGCGATCACCGCGATCACGCCCAGGAAGAGCAGCACGAAGGGCAGGTCGACCAGCGCGGTCAGCGTCGCCGAGGTCAGCACGTCGCGGATCGACTCGAAGTCGCGCAGGTTGGCGACGAAGGCGCCCGAGGACGCCGGCTTGGCCTCCAGCCTGATCGCGAGCAGCCGCGCGAACAGCGCCGACGAGATCTCCAGGTCCGCGCGCTTGCCGGCCGCGTCGATCAGCCAGCCGCGCAGCATCCGCGCCGCGAACTCGAAGACAAGCGCCAGCACCGTGCCCGCGGTCAGCACCCACAGCGTGTCGTAGGTCCGGTTCGGGACCACGCGGTCGTAGACGTTCATCACGTACAGCGAGATCGCGATCGACAGCAGGTTGATCACCAGCGTCGACAGCGCGACGTTCACGTAGTGGCCGCGCAGCCCCCAGAGGACGGTCCAGAACCAGGTGCGCGCGCTCGCGATCGCCGGGATGCCCGAGCGCAGGTCGGCGGCCGGTGCGAGCTCCATCCGCACGCACCAGCCCGCCTCCAGCGAACCGAGCCCGGGGTCGGCGGCCGCCGGGGCGTCGGCGACCAGCACGAAGCGGCCGTCCTGCAGCGCCGCGATCGCCGGCAACCGGTCGGCGGGCAGCGCGCCGGCGCGCCGGGTCTCGCGCTCGGCGCGCAGGCCGAAGGACGCGAGCGCGCGGACCACCACCGACCAGTCGAGGGTGTTGTCGCGGCCGGCCACCAGCTGCGACTGCAGCGCGGCGGCGGAGATGGGGCGGCCCAGGCGGGAGGCCAGCGCCGTCAGGGCATCGACGAGGGACAGCGGGGTCATCGGACGGGCGCGGCCGCGGGCCGGAACGGAGGCACGCGGGCCGGTTCGATCATCGGCACGTCTGGCCGGGCCGCGAAGGGCGCGCCCTCGAAGCGCGACGCGAAGCGGGCGGTGGTGTAGGCGATCCGATAGCGGGCGAGCGCCCGGTCGACCTGCGCGGCGACCAGCGTGGACTCGGCATTCGCGAGCTCGGCATAGGCGGTGAGCAGGTCCAGCAGGTTGCGGCGTCCGACGCGGAACTGCTCGTAGTAGATGCCCACGAGCTCGGCGGTGAGCGAGGCCTGCCGGGTCGACTGCGCGATCCGGCGGGTGGCGGCGGCGAAGTCCACGTCCGCCGCGCGCCGCTGCTCGGCCAGCGAGAGCTCGACGTCGGCGAGCGTGGCCTCGGCGCTCAGCCGCTGCGCGACCGCGCCCCGCTCCGCCGCCGTCAGCGACGCGTCGAACGCCGGCCAGGACAGCACCACCTGCGACAGCGGCTCGTGGCCGCCGATCGCCTCGAGGTCCAGCCGGGGACGGCGCTGGTAGGCGAGCGCGCGGGCATTGGCCTCGGCGGCGGCCACCTCGCGGCGCGCCGCCTCCACGGCCGGGTGCTCCTGCGCGCCGATGGGCGGCGCGGGCTCGACCGGCAGGTCGGCGACGGCGGGCAGGCTCAGCGCCGACGGCTCCAGCGGCCTGCGGTGGTAGCGCGCGAGCGTCTCGCGGGCGAGGCCCAGTTCGCCGAGGCGGTCCTCGAGCGTGCCACGGACCAGCTGCGCCCGGGCCTGCGCCTGGACCAGGTCGAAGCGCCGGCCGGAGTCGAAGCGGACGATCTCCTCGAAGTCCTCGGCCAGCCGCTGGTGGCGGTCGAGGTTGGCCTCGGCCAGCCGCACGAGGCGCCAGGCGCGCAGCGTCCGCAGGTAGGCCTGGACCGCGGCGAACGCGACGTCGTCGCGGGTGCCGAGCTCGCGGCTCTCCAGCGCGGCCGCGCGCTGCGCCTCGCGGTCGACCGAGGCCTCGATCGCGCCGCCGGCGAACAGGTTGACGCGTGCGCGGGGCAGGGCGGTGGTGTAGTTGGTCGAGCCGCTCACGCGACCGACGCCGCCGACGTCGAAGGTCGGCAGGTGACCGGCGCGCGCGCCCTCGACACGGAACTCGGCCGCGCTGCGGTTGGCCTGGGCAGCGCGGATCGAGGGGAAGTCGGCGACGGCACCGCGGACGACCTCGTCGATGGGCACCGCGCGCGCGGGGGCGGCGAGGCACAGCGCCGCGCCGGCCCACGCGAGGCAACGGACGAGGCGCGGTCGGGCTGGGGGCGTCGGCGTGCGCAGGAGGCCGGACATCGCGACAGGATAGTCGATCCGGCCGACCCGCCCCGGCCGCGGGGCGGTGTCAGGCGACCTTGATGATGTAGAGACCGTCGCTTCCGGCGCCGTCGATGTCGAGGAGCGTCTGGTTGCCGGCGGCGTCGCGCAGGATGCCGGTGTAGACGTAGGCGTCGTTGTTGGCGAGGACTGCCAGCGTGGGCTCGGTGAAGACGATCGGGCTCGTGCTTGCGGAGGTGGCGGTGAAGACGGTCGCCGGCGTTCCGCCCAGCAGCGTCTGCCGGGTGATCAGCAGCGTGTCGCCGGCGGCGATCGGATTCGGCAACGTCAGGGTCAGCGTGGGGGTCCGGTCCGCATTGCCCGTGGCGCCGGTCACGGAACCCGAGATGTCCTGGTAGGCGGCGGAGGCGTCGTTCGTGATCGAGAACGTGAAGCCGACCGGGGCCGTGGGCGCGGTGGTGTCGACGGTGATGCCCTGCGTGCCGGCGCCCGACGTGTTGCCGACCACGTCGCGGATCGTCGCCGAGACGGTGGTGGTGGCGTTCGCGGCCAGCGCCGAGGAGACCTGGATGTCGACGAACTGCGCCGAGACGTCGCCCGCCGCCAGCGTCGCCGTGCCGAGCGTGGTCGCGCCCGCCGTCAGCGTCACCAGGTCGCCTGCGGCCGCGCCGGTCGGCCCGGTGTTGGTGAAGGAGACCCGGATCACCGGCGTGGTGTCGTTCGTGGTGTTGGCGGCGCTGCCGGTCACGCTCACCGGGGCGAGCGCCACCGTGGGGTCGGCCGGCGCGGTCGAGTCGTTCGAGATCGTGATGCTGCGGGTGCCGGCGCTGGAGACGTTGCCCGCGGTGTCGGTGATCGTCGCGGAGAAGGTCTGCGCCGAGGCCGAGGCGGTCAGCGTCGACGTGGTGATGTCGACGAAGCCGTTGGTGATGTTCGTCGAGGACAGCGTCGCGCTGCCCACCGAACTCGCGCCGACCGACAGCGCGACGGTATCGCCGGCGACCGCGGCGGTGGTGCCGCTGCCGGCCAGCGAGACACGGATCGTCGGCGTGGTGTCGGTGGTGATGAAGTCGCCGACCGTGCCGGTGTCGCTCGCCGTGGTCAGGTTCAGCGACGGAGCAGCCGGCGCGGTGGTGTCCACGACGACACTGAACGCGTTGCCGGCGGACACGCCGTTGAGGTCGAGCGTGCGCGAATTGCCGGCCGCATCCGACAGGACCGCGGTGTAGCTGTAGGTGCCGTCGGTGAGCGCCGACGGCTCGGTGAAGGTGAGCGTGGTCGAGCCGGCGGTCGCCGTCGCGACCGTCGTGGCGCCGCGCTGCAGCGTCAGCGTCTCGCCGGTGAGCAGCACCGAGTCGAGCGTCAGCGAGAAGGCCGGCGTGGCGTCGTTCGTCGAGGCCCCGCTGGCGAGCGTGCCGGTGATCGGCGAGACGGCGTCGGTGACGGTGATCGTCGACAGGTTCTGCGCGGGGCCGGTGGTGTCGAAGGTGATCCCGCGCGTGCCCGCGGTCGAGACGTTGCCCGCGGCGTCGGTGATCGTCGCCGAGAACGTCTGCGGCGAGGCGCCGGCCGTCACCGCCGAGCCGAGCGTGATGTCGACGTAGCCGGCCGAGATGTTGCCGGCGTTCAGCGTCGCCGAGCCGACCGTGGTGCCGGTCAGCGTGAGCGTCACCGTGTCGCCGGCGACGGCCGCGGTGGCGCCCGTGCCCGCCAGCGAGACGCGGATCGTCGGCGTGAGCACGTTGGTGATGAAGTCGCCCACCGTGCCGCTGTCGCTCGCCGGGGCGAGGTTCACCGACGGCGTGGCCGGCGCGGTGGTGTCGACCGTGAGGGCGAAGGCGGTCCCGGCGGTCGCGCCGTTGAGGTCGAGCGTGGAGGTGTTGCCCGCCGCGTTCGTCAGCACGGCGCTGTAGCTGTAGAGGCCGTCGGCGAGACCCGCCTCGGTGAAGCTCAGCGTGGTGCCGGTGCTGACCGTGGCCACGGTCGTGCCGCCCCGGAGCAGCGACAGCGTCTCGCCGGTGCCCAGCGCCGAGCCGAGGGTGAGCGCGAAGGCGGGCGTGGCGTCGTTCGTCGAGGCCGCGCTCGCGAGGCTGCCGGTGACCGGAGCGACGTTGTCGGTCACCACGACGCTGCTCAGCGTCTGCGCGGGCGCCGCGGTGGTCAGCGTGATGGCCTGCGTGCCGGCGGCAGAATCGTTGCCGGCGGCGTCGGTGATCGTCGCCGAGAAGGTCCGCGGCGACGCGGACGAGGTCAGCGCCGGGCTGACGGTGATGTCGACGAAGCCCGCCGTGATGTTCGTGCCGGTCAGCGTGGCCGAGCCGACCTGGCTGGCGCCCACCGACAGCCGGACGACGTCGCCGGCCACGGCCGCGGACGAGCCGCTGCCCGCCAGCGAGACCCGGATCGTGGGCGCGAGGACGTTGGTGATGAAGTCGCCGACCGTGCCGCTGTCGCTGGCCGCGGTCAGGGCCAGCGCCGGCGCGGCCGGCGGCGTGGTGTCGACGACCAGCGCGGTCGTCGGCACGCCGTCGATGCTCGAGCGGCCCGACACGCTGGTGTAGGACGCGGTCAGGGTCGGCGTGCCGTCGGCGGGCACGTCGGCGCCGGAGAACGTCACCGACCAGGCCCGTCCCGTCGCGCCGTCCGTGAACGTGGCGACGCGGCTGACGCCGCCCCAGGTGACGGTGACCGGCCGACCCGCGTAGGTCGCGTCCGGCAGCGTGCCCGAGATGACGACGCCCCCGTTGCGCTCGGCGAGGTTCACGACGTTGTCGACCGCCAGCGTCGTGGCGAAGACCGGCGCGGGCGGCGCGCTGAAGTCGACGCCGAGCGTCTGCGTCCGGGCGGTGCCGGCATTGCCGACCCCGTCGGTGGCGACCGCGCGCAGCCCGTTCACCGAGTTGTTGGTCAGGCCGGCGAAGACCGAGGCGCTGCCGTCGGGGGCGGTGGTGGCGGTGTTCACCGACCAGGCGCCGGTCGGTCCCGCGGTGAGCGTCCAGGTGGCGTCGACGCTGCCGTCGTTGTTGGCGTCGAGCGTCAGCCGCACGGTCGAGCCGGCCTCGGCCGTGCCGGAGATCAGCGGCCGGGTGAGGTTCGTGCTCGAGCTCGTGGTGAACACCGGCGCGGCCGGCGGCGTCGTGTCGACGAGCACGCTGCGGGTGGCCGCGTTGCCGGTGTTGCCGGCCGCATCCGTCGCGGTCGCGCTGACCGGCACGGTCGCGCCGTCGGCCGGGACCTGCGTCGAGGCGAAGGTGACCGAGAACCGGCCGTCCGTCCCCGCCCGCGAGGTCAGCGTCGTCGAGCCCCAGGTGACCGCGACCGTGCTGCCGGCCTCGGCCGTGCCGGACACGATCACGCCCGCCGCCCTCGCGGCGGCGTTGACCACGTCGGCCGAGCCGATCGCCGAGAACACGGGCGCCGGCGGCGCGGTGCCGTCGACGGTGACCGAGCCCGGGGTCGACGGGCTCGGGTTCGGCGCGGAGTTGGTCGCGGTCGCGATGACCGAATAGGTGCCGTCGGCCAGGCCGCCGGCGGGCAGCGAGCCGGATTGCGGCGTGGAATTCAGGTCGATCCGCCACCGGCCGTCGGCGCCGACGACCGTGGTGTAGGTGAGGTCGACCGAGTCGCTGAACTGGCCGTTGCCGTTGACGTCCACACGGAGCGTGATCCGCGCGCCGGGCTCGCCCTCGCCGCTCACGATGACCGACGAGCGCTTGAGCGCCGACGGGCTGGTGATCAGCGGCGCGGCCGGCGAGGTCGGCGCGGGCGCCGCGCTGGCGCCGCCGCCCCCCGCCCCGCCCGCC
>JBAXJZ010000026.1:0-17210 GCA_037137595.1 Burkholderiales bacterium
GCTGCTGCTCGACGAGCCCTTCGGCGCGCTCGACGCGTTCACCCGCGAGGAGCTGTGGAACGTGCTGCGCGACCTCTGGACCGCCCAGCGCTTCAACGTGATCCTGGTCACGCACGACCTGCGCGAGGCGGTCTACCTCGCCGACACCGTCTACGTGATGAGCAAGCGGCCGGGCCGCATCCTCGCGAAGAAGGAGATCCCGCTGCCCCGGCCGCGCGATCTCGAGATCACCTACACCGAGCCCTTCACCGCTCTCGTGCACGAGCTGCGCGAGCGGATCGGCTCGATCCGAAAGAGCTGAGGGCGACATGGCCTCCCGTGCCTCCGAGCGGTTCGCGCCGCTGATCCTGCTCGCCGCGATCGTCCTCGTCTGGGAGCTGATCTGCCGCGCCTTCTCGATCAGCGACTACATCCTGCCCTCGCCGTCGGCGATCCTGGTGGCGCTGGTCGAATACGCCGGGCCGATCCTGTCGAACGCGTGGCGCACGTTCTGGACGACGATGATCGGCTTCGCGCTGTCGATCGTGGTGGGCGTGCTGCTGGGCTTCGTGATCGGCTCGTCGAAGTTCGCCTACTCGGCCGCCTATCCGCTGCTCACCGCGTTCAACTCGGTGCCGAAGGCGGCGCTGGTGCCCATCCTCGTCGTCTGGTTCGGCATCGGCGCGGGCCCCGCCATCCTCACGGCGTTCCTGATCTCGTTCTTCCCGATCATGGTGAACATCGCGACCGGCCTCGCCACGCTGGAACCCGAGCTCGAGGACGTGCTGCGGGTGCTGGGCGCCAAGCGCATGGACGTGCTGCTGAAGGTCGGCCTGCCGCGCTCCATGCCCTACTTCTTCGCGTCGCTGAAGGTCGCGATCACGCTCGCCTTCGTGGGCACCACCGTGTCGGAGATGAGCGCGTCGAACGACGGCATCGGCCAGCTGCTGCTGTCGGCCGGCTCGCAGGCGAGGATGCCGCTCGCCTTCGCCGGACTGGTGGTGATCGGCGCGATGGCGATGGCGATGTACGAGCTGTTCTCGTGGATCGAGCGGCACACCACCGGCTGGGCGCATCGCGGCCAGAACGCGTCGTGAGCGGCGCCGCGCGCATCGGGTCGGCGGTCGACGCCGAGGCCACCGACGCGGACCGCGCGGCGCTGCGCGAGGCGATCGCGCTGTCGGCCGCGGCGCGCGCCGGCGGCCGGCATCCCTTCGGCGCGCTGGTGGTCGCCGCCGACGGCACGGTGCTCGCGCGCGCGGGCAACCAGTCGGCCGCGGGCGAGGACCCGACCGCTCACGCCGAGACGCTGGCGGTGCGGCTCGCGGCCGCGGCGCACGGCAGCGCGCGGCTGGCCGGCGGCGCGCTGGTCACCAGCGCGGAGCCCTGCGCGATGTGCGCGGGCGCGGCCTACTGGGCGGGGCTGTCGCGCGTGGTCTACGGGCTGTCCGAGACGCGGCTGCGGTCGATGACCGGCGACCATCCGGAGAACCCCACGCTCGACCTGCCCTGCCGCGACGTGTTCGCGCGCGGACAACGCGCGGTCGCGGTGGTGGGGCCGCTGCTCGAGGACGAGGCGGCGGCGGTGCACGACGGGTTCTGGGCCCGCGGCTGACCCGGAGCGCGGCCGGCGGTCGCGCGGGCGCGGTTCCACGAAGGCCGTGACGCCCGCCGATCGGCGACACGCCGCGGGCACACTGCGGGCACCCCGATCGAAGGAGCCTCCGATGCGCCTCCCCTCGTCCCGCCGTGTCTGCGCCGTCATCGCGGCGGCCTGCGTTGCGCTGCCACCCGCCGTCGCGCAGCAGCCCGCCACGCCCGTCGGCAAGGTCGAGGGCAGCGCCTGGGTCCACACGCCGGAGTCCGCGAAGGCCGCCATCGCGCAGGCGCAGGTGGGCCTGCCCGCGCGCGTGACCGGCGGCGCGCCCTTCGTCGGACGGCTGTCGGCCGTGCCCGCCACGCAGCCGGTCCGCGTGCCGGTGGTGCTCTTCCTGCACGGCTCGTCGGGGCTGGGTCTGGCGGCGATCGGGCAGTGGCAGGCCTGGCTCGCGGGGCTGGGCATCGCGAGCCTCGCCCCCGACTCGATGGCGCTGCCCGGACGTCTCACCTATACCTCGCCGATCGAAGTGCCCACCTACGAACGCATCCACGCGCTGCGGGCGAGCGAGATCGCGCTGGGGCGCGACGCGCTCGCCGCGCTGCCCTGGGCCGATCCGGCCCGTCTCGTGCTCGCCGGCACCAGCGAGGGCGCGGTCCCGGTCGCGCGCGACGGCGGCGCCTGGGCCGGGCGGATGATGTTCGCGTGGTCCTGCGAGGACAACTACTTCGTCGAGGCCCACCGCACCGCGACGACCGCGGCGCCGGTGCTGAACGTGATCAGCTCGGTCGACCCGTTCTTCTCGCCGTCGAACGCGTGGCTCGGCAACCCGAAGGCGATCGGCCACTGCGGCGGCGCGCTGCGCGCGCATCCGGCGACCACCGTGGTGCTGGTGCCCGGTGCGCCGCACACGCTGCTGAACCTGCCGCAGGTGCGCGCGGCCACGCGCGGCTGGCTCGAGGACCTGCTCAAGCCCTGAAACGGGGACGGCCCGCTGCAGCGGGCCCGATCGAAACGACGACGGCCCGCCGAAGCGGGCCGTCCGAGGATCGCACCGTCAGCCGCGCGGGGGCGCGGCCGCGCCGATCAGAAGTGCCATTCGGCGATCAGCACCGGCGCCGAGGTCTTCGAGCCCGCGACCGTCGGCTGGTTGCCGAACTTGTTCTTCCAGTACTCGTAGCCGATGCCGGCGAACACCGTGCCCTTGTTCAGGCCGGCCAGCGTGCCGACATCCCACTGCAGCGAGGCGCGCATCAGCGTCTCGGCCGCGGTGTCGCCGCCGAAGCCGTCCTTGCCCTTGGCGCCGGTGTACGAGAGGAAGCCGGTGAACTTGGCCGGGATGCCGAGGTTGAAGAACATGCCCCAGGTCGCGCCGAGCTGGTAGGTGCTGTCGAACTTGACGTCCTTGGCGACGATGCCGTTGTAGTTGGACTCGTTGTACAGCAGGATGCTCAGGTCGAGGAAGCCGACCGGCAGGCCGAGGTTCAGGGTCGGGCCGATGAAGGTCTTCCAGACCTTGGGCGCGAACTGCGTGTCCTTGGCGCTGGCGTCGAAGCCGAAGGTCAGCGACACGTCCTTGATCGGGCCGAGGCCGTCGTACTTCATGCCGAGGACCTTGGACGACGACAGCGAGCTGCGGTAGACCGCGTAGAGCTCCTGGGCCTGGCCACCGCCGCCTCGGGCCGGGTCGTTCTCGAGCGACCTCAGGATGTCCAGCGCGAAGAAGTTCGTGCCGTACTTGTAGCCGCTGAAGTGGCCGATCGTGTAGATGTTCTTCGGCACGTCCTTCGCGATCGCGGGCTCCGTGTACGAGTTCGACTTGCGGAAGCCGATCCAGGTGTCGCTGAAATCGGCGGCTGCGGCGGTGCCGGCCGCGGCCAGCAGGCCGGCGGCGACGAGGGGGGCGAATTTCATTCAGGGCTCTCCGTTGGAATGAGTCAGGACGTCCAGGGTGTCGCTCCGCATCGGTGCGCGGACGGAACGGACCCGTGGTCACAGCAAGATACGTTCCAAGCTGAGCCGTGGCGAGGGGCTCTCGGGAAGACCCTTAGAATCCGGAACCTGACTGATGCATCGGACATACGGATGGGCCACCGCCTCACCCAGATCGCGACCCGCACCGGCGACGACGGCACGACCGGCCTCGGCGACGGCAGCCGCACTTCCAAGGACAGCCTGCGCGTCGCCGCGATGGGCGACGTCGACGAACTGAATTCCACGATCGGCGTGCTGCTGTGCGAGCCGCTGCCGGACGACGTCCGCGGCGAACTGCTCGACATCCAGCACGACCTCTTCGACCTCGGCGGCGAACTCTGCATCCCCGGCTTCGAGAACATGGCCGAGGCGCAGGTAGCGCGGCTCGACGCGCTGCTCGCGAAGCACAACGCGACGCTGCCGCGGTTGCAGGAATTCATCCTGCCGGGCGGTTCGCGCGCGGCCGCGCTCGCGCACGTCTCGCGCACGGTGTGCCGCCGCGCCGAGCGTGCGGTGGTCGCGCTCGGCGCGGCGGAGCCGGTACGGCCGATGTGCCGCCAGTACCTGAACCGGCTGTCGGACCTGCTGTTCGTGCTGGCGCGCGTGCTGAACCGCCATGCCGGCGGCAGCGACGTGCTCTGGGAGAAGGGCCGGTCGAAAGGCTGAGTCAGCCGGCGAGCCTGCGCGACAGCTCGCCCGACACGCCGCTCCATCGCACGCCCGCATCGCGCGACACCGGCATGCGGGCGCCGTCGCGCAGCGTCGCGATCGCCCAGCGCGCGCCCGCCTGCACGCTGTCGATCACCGCGACCGGCACCTGCGGCGCCACGCGCTGCGCGATGCCGCCGAGCGCCGCGCCGCCGATCACCAGCGCCGCCGTGCCCGGCGCGATCGCCGCCTGCAGCGCGCCGAGGATCTCGGCCGCGCCGCCGTCGGGCTGGTTCATCAGCTCCACGCCGCTCTTCTCGACGACGTGGATGCCCTGCAGCCCGGCCTGCAGGCCGTTGGCCGCGGCGAAGCGCTCCAGCATCACCTTCCACGTCGCGCCGCCGGTGACGATCGCGTGCGCGCCGCGCGCGGCCGCCTCCAGCAGCGCCGCCTCGGCCAGGCCCATCACCGGCACACCGGCCAGCTCGCGCAGCGCGGCCACGCCGGGATCACCGAAGCAGCCGATGCAGATCGCGTCGCAGCGGCCGCCGCCGTCGACGAAGCTCGCCCACGCATCCAGCACCGCGTGGCCGGCGATCGCGTAGGCGGTCTCGGACGCGATGTAGGACGCGCCGAAGCGCGCGGTGACCGGCACCAGGTCGACGGCGTCGCCGAGCATCGGTCGCATCACGCCCGTCATCAGCTCGGTCACCGACGCCGAGGTGTTCGGGTTGATCAGCAGCAGGGTCTTCTTCAACGCACACTCCCGGCGACGGCCGCGGGGGCCGCCCCACCGAACAGGGTCTCGAGGTCCACCCCGCCCTCGTCCGGCACGTCGAGGGACAGCGCCGCCTCGAGCTCGGCGAGGTGCGCGATCATCGCACGCGCGGCCGTCGCGCCGCGCCCCGCCCGCATCGTGTCGACCAGCGACGCATGGGTCTCGCCGTGGCAGCCCGGCCCGTGCGCGGCGGGCGCCAGCGGCGCGGGCCCGTAGGTCATCAGGATCAGCGAGGTCCGCGACACCAGCTCGGCGAGCATCCGCTCGAGCGTGCGGTTGCCGGCCCGCTCGGCGATCGCCATGTGGAAGGCGCCCGACAGCCGGATCGCGTCGCCGCGGCGGCCCGACGCACGCGCGGCCGACTCCTCGGCGAGCAGCGCGTCGAGGCGCGCGAAGTCCGCCGCCCCGGCCCGCGCGACGAAGGCCTCGACGATCGGCGGCTCGATCAGCCGGCGCACCGCGAGCACCTCGCGCGCCTCGTCGGGATCGGGCCGCGCGACGGTGGCGCCGCGGTTCGGCGTCAGCGTGACGATCCGCTGCCCGGCGAGCCGGATCAGCACCTGGCGGACCCGCGTGCGCGAGACGCCGAACGCGCGGCCGAGCCGCTCCTCGACGAGCTTGGTGCCGGGCGGCAGCCGATGGTCGAGGATCGCCTCGACGATCCGCTCCTGGATCGCCGCGTCGCTGAGCGCGGGCATCGCCGCGGTCGGGTCCGGCGCGGCGACCGGTGCGGGGCCGCGGTCCGGCGCGGCGATCCGGCCCGACGCGCCCGCCGTGTTCATCCCGCGCGCCCGCCGCGCGCACGACGCCGGCCGAGCAGCGCGATCACCGCGAGGGTGGCCCCGATCACCGCGAAGGACACCACCGTGGTCAGCGTGCCCAGCGCGTAGACGGCCGGCGTGGTGACCGTGGTGGTCAGCCCCTGCAGCTCGAGCGGCAGCGTGTTCAGGTCGCCGATGGCCTGCGAGGAGCGCGCGATCTCGTCCCAGCTCAGCGTGAAGCCGAACATGCCCACGCCCACCACCGAGGGCCCGATCAGCGGCAGCACCACGTGGCGGAAGGTCTGCCAGGGCGTGGCGCCGAGGTCGCGCGCGGCCTCCTCGTAGGCGCGGTCGAAGCGGTTGAAGACCGCGAACATGATCAGCAGCCCGAAGGGCAGCGTCCAGGTGAGGTGCGCGGCGAGCGCCGAGGTGAACAGGCCCATCGTCGTGCCGAAGCCTTCCAGCGTCTCGGTCGCGTCGAGCGCCGCCAGCACCGCCTTCACGCCGCCGTCGATCAGCCGGAACTGCAGGCCGAGACCGAGCGACACGATGATCGACGGCATGATCAGGCTCGCCACCGACACGAGGAACAGCGCGTCGCCGCCGCGCAGCCGCTTGCGGAACGCGAGCGCGGCCAGCACCGACAGCACGACGGTGAGCACCGCCACCACCGCGCCCAGCGCGAGCGAGCGGCGGAACGCGGCCCAGATGTCGACCACGCCGATGCCCTCGGCGAGCTTCGCGAACCAGTGCAGCGACACGCCGCGCATCGGGAACACCAGCCCGCCCTCGGGGCCCTGGAAGCTCAGCACGAAGATGCCGAGCATCGGGCCGTAGAGGAACAGCACGAAGAGCGCGAAGACGATCGCCAGCGGCCAGAAGCCGGGCTGGCGGGCCTCCGACGCGCGGCCGCTCACAGCTCCCTCCGGATGTCGACCAGCCGCGTCAGCGCCCAGACGCCCATCAGCACCACCGCCAGCAGGATCACCGCGTTGGCCGCGGCGATCGGGAACTGCAGGTACGAGGTCTGCACCTGGATCATCTTGCCCACCGAGGCGATCTGCTGGCCGCCCATCACGCCCACGGTGACGAAGTCGCCCATCACGATGGTGAGCACGAAGATCGAGCCGATGACGATGCCGGTCCGCGACAGCGGCACGATCACGTTCCACAGGATCTGCCAGCCCGAGGCGCCGGCGTCGCGCGCGGCCTCGATCAGCGCGCGGTCGATGCGCATCATCGAGTTGAAGATCGGCACGATCATGAACAGCGTGTAGAGGTGCACCAGCGCGAGCACCACCGAGAAGTCGCTGAACAGCAGCCACTCGATCGGCGCGTCGATCAGCCCGGCGCCGACCAGCGCCTGGTTCACCAGGCCGTTGCGACCCAGCAGCGGCACCCAGGCGATCATCCGGATCACGTTCGAGGTCCAGAACGGCACCGTGCACAGCACGAAGAGCAGGGTCTGCATGCCGGGGGTGCGGACGTGGAACGCGAGGAAGTAGGACACCGCGAAGCCGAGCACCAGCGTCACGCCCCAGGTGATCGCGCTGAACTTCAGCGTCGACCAGTAGGTGCGCAGCGTGGTGCAGGGTTCGCTCAGGTCGCCGCAGCCCTCGAACACCTGCAGGTACTGCTTGAAGGTGAAGTCGGGGAGCAGTTCGAACTCGTTGAAGTCCCAGACGCTCACGACGAGCACGACCGCGAGCGGGACGAGGAAGAACAGCACGAACACCGTCGCGAACGGGCCCGCCTGCACCCACGCAGGCAGGCCGTCCGCGCGGCGCGGCGCGGCGGGCACGACGGACGCGCGGTCGGCGCCGTTCATCGTGTTCCTCCGCGTCGCGACCGGCACGCGTCCGTCAGGCGGCGACGAACTCGTTCCACTTCTGGACCATGTAGGCGTTCTCGTCCATCACCGCGTTCCAGCAGGCGATCGAGCCCAGCCGCTGCTCGTACGAGCCGCCGTCGCGGACCTTGCCGGCCTTCTCGAGCGTGGAGCCGTCCGGCGCCTTGATGTCCTTCTCGGCGGGCTTGCCTTCCATCCAGTAGGCCCACTCGTACGGCTCCATCTTGGCCTTCGCGGTCTCGAGCACCGCCGAGTAGTAGCCCTGGCGGTTCAGGTAGGCGCCGGCCCAGCCGTCGAGGAACCAGTTGACGAATTCATAGGCCGCGTCGAGCTTCTTGCCGGAGAGCGTCGCCGGCAGGCCGAAGCCCGCCGCCCAGGCGCGATAGCCTTCCTTCAGCGGCTGGAACACGCAGTCCAGGCCCTGCGAGCGGACCTTGGTCACCGCAGGAGACCACATCGACTGGATCACCACCTCGCCCGAGGCCATCAGGTTCACCGACTCGTTGAAGTCCTTCCACAGCGAGCGGAACTGGCCGGCCTTCTTCGCCTCGATCAGCGTCTTGATCGTGAGGTCGATCTCCTTCTTGGTCATGTTCCCCTTGTCGGGGTACTTGTAGAGGCCCATCGCCTCGACCACCATCGCCGCGTCCATGATGCCGATCGACGGGATGTTGAGGATCGCGGCCTTGCCCTTGAACTCGGGGTTGAGCAGCTCCTTCCACGACTCGATCGGACGCTTGATCAGGTCGGGCCGGATGCCCAGCGTGTCGGCGTTGTAGACCGTGGGGATCAGGGTCATGTACTGCGTGGGCGCCTTCGCGAAGGCCTTGCCCTTCGCGCCCTCGAGGAACATCACCTTCTTCGGCGCGGTGCCCTGGTCGCCCACCTTCCTGCCGTTGACCTCGCCCTTGGTGAAGAGCGTGGTGATCTTGTCGGCGTTCCTGATCCGCTTGGTGTCCATCCCCATCAGGTTGCCGGTGGGGATGATCTTCTTCAGCGAGAAGTACTCGGTGTCGATGAGGTCGAACGAGTTCGGCGCGGTGACCGCGCGCTTGGTCACGTCGTCGGTGGTGACCGGGATGTACTGGACCTCGATGCCGGTATCGGCCTTGAACCGGTCGGCGATCGCCTTGTCCTGGTTCACCGCGGTGCCCAGGTAGCGCAGCACCACCTTCTCCTGCGCGTGCACGTAGGGGAAGCCGGTGACGAGGCCGCCGACGGCGGCGGCCTTGAAGACGCTGCGGCGCGTGGGGCTCGCGGGCGCGGCGGCGGTGTCGACGGCGGAGGCGGCGGGGGCCGCGGGGTCGGTCGGACGGGTCATGGATGCTCCCTGGTCTGTCGGTATGGGCGAACGGAACGGGCTCGGAGGCCCTCGGGGGGTCAGGAACGGCGGGTCAGCGGGCGACGGTCAACGGGCGACGGCCAGGCGGTGCTGGTCTTCGGGCTTCCACACCACGTACACGGCGTCGCCGGGCGCGTACGGGCTGTTCAGGAACCGGTCCTCGGGCAGCATCGCGACGAGTTCGCCCGCGCCGTCCGCGGCGAGGCCGACCATCACGTGCGTGCCCTGGTACTCGATGCCGGCCACGCGCGCGGCGAGGCCGGGCGTGCCGGCCGCGGGCGCCTCGCGCGAGACATGCATCCGGTCGGCGCGCAGCGCGATCCGCTCGCCGGCCACGTCGAGCACGTTGTGCGCGCCCATGAAGCGCGCGACGAACTCGGTGGCGGGCGCGTCGAAGACCTCGCGCGGCGTGCCGGTCTGCTCGATGCGGCCGGCATTCATCACCACCACGAGGTCGGAGAGCGCCATCGCCTCCTCCTGCGAGTGCGTGACGTGGACGAAGGTGAGCCCGAGCTCCTTCTGCCAGCGCTTGAGCTCGGTGCGCATCCGCACCCGCAGGAACGGGTCCAGCGCCGACAGCGGCTCGTCGAGCAGCAGCACGCGCGGCTGCGTGATCAGCGCGCGCGCCAGCGCCACCCGCTGCTGCTGGCCGCCGGAGAGCTCGCCGGGCCTGCGCTGCGCGTAGGCGTCCATCGACACGAGCGCGAGCAGCTCGTGCGCGCGCGCGTGGCGCGCCGCGCGGTCCACGCCCTTCATCTTCAGCGAGAAGGCGACGTTGTCGAGCGCGGACAGGTGCGGGAAGAGCGCGTAGCTCTGGAACATCATCGCCGTGCCGCGGCCGGCGGCCGGCAGCCCGGTGATGTCGCGGCCGCCCAGCGTCACCCGCCCCGCCGACACCGACTCGTGCCCGGCGATCATGCGCAGCGTGCTGGTCTTGCCGCAGCCCGACGGCCCGAGCAGGCAGCAGTAGCTGCCGGAGGGGATGTGCAGGTCGATGCCGGCGACCGCGGTGGTGTCGCCGAAGCGCTTGGTCAGTCCGGAGAGCTCGAGGTCGGCGGGGGAACGGTCGGACATGGTGTGGCGCGGGGGGTCGACCCCTCGTCACGCAACGACCATGCCACCGTCAGGGACACCCGATCCGGACCGCAGCCGGGCACGGCGCGCACCGGTATGCAACATGCGCCACGGATCGTATACAGAATTCTCACCGTTCTGCATGCGATCGGTGCACCGGCGCGCACCCGAAGGGAGCCCGCGATCGGCCCCCCGGGCTCGCGGCGCGTCGCCCCTCCGGGCGCCGGGCGTCGGGCCGACCGGGCACGGCGCCCGGCCCGCCCCGAACGGCACCGGTCAGTAGGTCTTGTACGGCAGGAACTTGCCCGACAGCACCACGTGGACGCGGTCGCCCTTCGGGTCCGGCTCGCGGGTGATGTCCATCGAGAAGTCGATCGCCGACATGATCCCGTCGCCGAACTCCTCGTGGATCAGCTCCTTGATGGTCATGCCGTAGACGCTGACGATCTCGTACCAGCGGTAGATCAGCGGGTCGGTGGGCACCGCGGTCGGCAGCGAGCCCTTGTAGGGGACGACCTGCAGCCACGCGATCTCGTCCTCGTTCAGCCCGAAGATGTCGCCGACGGTGTCGGCCTGCGCCTTGGTGAAGGTCATCTGGCCGAGGCAGCCGGCGGTGACCCACTCCTTGCTCTCGCCGACGGCCTTGGCCACGTCGGCCCACTTGATGCCCTTGCGGACCTTGGTCTCCACGATCTTGCGGGTGACGTCGGTGCGATCCATGTCTTCGGTGCTCCTCGTTGGGGGTGATGGGGTGCGCTCAGCCGACCGCGCGCAGCGGCGTGACGGTCGCGACCGCGGGCGGCGCGGCCGGCGCGTCGTCGTCCAGGCCCGGCGAGACCTCGACCGGCCCGCCGGACGAACCGGCCGCCGTGTCGACGCCGCCCTGCTGGATCAGCTTCGAGCGGTGGACCAGGAAGTCCACCAGGTGGTTGCGGATCTTGTAGAACTGCGGGTCGTGGTGGATCGTGAGCCGCGTGCGGTCGCGCGGCATCGTGTTGCGGACGATCTCGGCGATCCGCGCGTTCGGCCCGTTGCTCATCAGCAGGATCCGGTCGGCGAGCAGGATCGCCTCGTCGACGTCGTGCGTGATCATGAAGACCGTCTGGTGCGTGGCCTGCACGATCTTCAGCAGCTCGTCCTGGATCACGCCGCGCGTGAGCGCATCCAGCGCGCCGAAGGGCTCGTCGAGCAGCAGCATCTTCGGCTCGATCGCGAACGCACGCGCGATGCCCACCCGCTGCTTCATGCCGCCCGACAGCTCCGAGGGCTTCTTGTGCTCGGCGCCCGCCAGGCCCACGAGCTCGATGAAGCGCTTCGCGTGCGCCTCCACCTTGGCGCGGTTCCACTGCGGCCAGCGCGAGCGGATCGCGAACGAGACGTTGCCGAGCACGGTGAGCCACGGCATCAGCGCGTGCCCCTGGAACACCACGCCGCGCTCGAGCCCGGGGCCCGAGACCTCGCGACCGTCCATGAAGACGTAGCCCGACGACGGCTCCTCGAGCCCGGCCAGCACGTTGAGGATGGTCGTCTTGCCGCAGCCCGAGTGGCCGATGATGCAGACGAACTCGCCCTTGGAGATGCCGAAATCGACCTTGTCGAAGACGGTCAGCTCGCCGCGCGAGGACGGGAACTTCTTGGCGAGTCCTTCGACCCGCAGGAACGCGTCGCTCATCGCCTCATTCCTTCCAGGTCACGGCCTTCTGCAGGCTCGCGAACATCAGGTCCAGCAGCATGCCGACCACGCCGATCAGCAGGATCGCGAAGATCACGTTGGTGAGGGACAGGTTGTTCCATTCGTTCCAGACGAAGTAGCCGATGCCGGTGCCGCCCACCAGCATCTCGGCGGCGACGATCACCAGCCAGGCGATGCCCATCGAGATCCGCATGCCGGTGAGGATGGTCGGCGCCGCGGCCGGCAGGATGACCTCGAAGGCGCGGCGCATCGGTCCGACCTCGAGCGTGCGCGCGACGTTCAGCCAGTCGCGCCGCACCGCGGCCACGCCGAACGCGGTGTTGATCAGCATCGGCCAGATCGAGCAGATGAAGATGACGAAGATGCCCGAGGCCGCCGAGTCCTTGATCGTGTAGAGCGCGATCGGCATCCAGGCGAGCGGCGAGATCGGCTTGAGCACCTGGATGAACGGGTTCAGCGCGCGGTAGAGCAGCGGCGACATGCCGATCAGGAAGCCCACCGGGATCGCGACGATCGCCGCGAGCAGGTAGCCGGCGCCGACGCGCCCGAGCGAATGGGCGAGCTGGATGCCGATGCCCTTGTCGTTCGGCCCGTTGTCGTAGAAAGGCGCCGACAGGTGCTTCGCGAAGGTCTCGCCCATCTGGCCGAGCGTGGGCAGCCCGTCGGTCTTCGCGGCCGACGAGGCCTTGCCCATCAGCTTCGCGTACTCGTCGGCCTCGGCGCCGCCGCCGGCCGCGACGCCCGCCGGCGCGGTGGCGAGGTGCCACGCGCCGAGCAGGATCGCGAGCAGCAGCAGCGACAGGATCGCGGCGCGCAGGTTCAGCGAACGTTCGGAGTTCATCGGATCGGCCGCCTCAGGTGCGCTTGATCGCGAACGAGTCGACGTACTGCTGCGGCTGGTTCGGGTCGAACTCCTTGCCCATCACCTTGAACTTCCGGTAGCCGTTGTCCGGCGCCTTCATGTCCATTTCCTTCATCCGCTTGCGCGCGTCGGTGAGCAGGAAGACCTGCTCGGCCACGTCCTTGTACGCGACGTCGCCCTTGATGTAGCCCCAGCGCTTCATCTGGGTCAGCATCCAGACCGCCATCGAGTACCAGGGCACCGGATCGAAGTCGGTGCGGTTGGGTTCGCTCTTCACGCCGCCGAGGCCGTCGGCGAAGCGCCCGGTCAGCACCTGCTCGACGATGGTCTCCGGCTGGTTCAGGTAGGCGGCCGGCGAGATCACCTTCGCGATCAGCGGCCGGTTCTTCGCCTCGCGCGCCATCGCCGCCGCCTCGAGCACCGACCGGTAGAGCGCCGCGAAGGTGTTCGGGTTCTCCTTGATGAACGCCTCCGAGGTGCCGAACGCGCAGCACGGATGGCCGTCCCAGATCTCCTTCGACAGGATGTGGATGAAGCCCACCTCGTCGAACACCGCGCGCTGGTTGAACGGATCCGGTCCGAGGAAGCCGTCGATGTTGCCGGCGCGCAGGTTCGCCACCATCTCGGCCGGCGGCGTCACGCGCAGCTGCACGTCCTTGTCCGGATCGAGACCGTTCTCGGCGAGGTAGTAGCGCAGCAGGAAGTTGTGGATCGAGTACTCGAAGGGGATCGCGAAGCGGAAGCCCTTCCACATCTTCGGATCGCGCTTGTCCTTGTGCTTGACCGACAGCGTGATCGCCTGGCCGTTGATGTTCTGGATCGTGGCCACGCGCATCGGCGACGCGACCGAGCCCAGGCCCATCGAGATCGCGACCGGCATCGGCGACAGGAAGTGCGACGCGTCGTACTCCTTGTTGATCATCCGGTCGCGGACCAGCGCCCAGCCCGCGGTCTTCTGCAGGGACACGGTCAGCCCCTGGCGGCGGTAGAAGCCGAGCGGGTCGGCCATGATCAGCGGCGTGGCGCAGGCGATCGGGATGAAGCCGATCTTCAGCTCGGTCTTCTCGAGCTTGCCCTTGTCCTGCGCCATCGCCTGCAGCGCGCCGATCGGGAGCACCGACGCGATCGCGGCCTTCGCGGTGTTGGCGCCCACGGCACGCAGGAAACGGCGGCGCAGCGCGTCGTTCGGGAACAGCGCGCGGACCAGCGCGGTCTCGACGACGTCGTTGGAGAGGCGCTCGGCGCCGATCGGTCCGGCGTCGGCCGCGGACTCGGCGGCGGTGTCGCCATGAGGATCGCTGCCGGCCTCGTGCGTCACGCCGCAGCGGGTGCAGGCGTGGCCGAGTCGTCGATACGCGTCGTAGGGTCGGTAGACGTTGGTCATGGCGTGTCGTGAGGCGGAGGTGGCCCGCTCTGGTGGCGGAGGTGGACCGCGGTTGCGGCGAGGGTGGCTCGCTCTTGCAAGCGGCGTGCCATCGACGTCCGCACGGCGGCTGTCGAAGCGTCACGACCGTGTGTCCGGCCAATGTGAACGCTTTGGCGACACAGCGGACATTGGCGACGACGCACCGAGGCCGCGCGCCGCGCGTCGCGCGTCGCGACGTCCCTGCATGCATCGGGGTCTCCGGAACCGCATCGGGGCGTCGCATGCACCGCGCGGGGGGCACACGCACGACGACGCGGCGCGACCGATCGGGACCGGGCGCGGCCGTCACGCGCCATTCACCACCGCGCACGGCGGTCGGGCGTGCGTGCACGGTGGCATGTGGCTTGCGGAAGAGCGGTCTCCCTCCCCTCCCTTCCTTCCACCCGGAGCACCGCCATGTCCGACCCCGTGCTGATCTCTCCCGCCGAGCTCGACGCGCTGATGAAGTCCGAGCCGGTCGTCCTGATCGACACCCGCGATCCCGAGGCCTATGCGTCGGGCCACCTGCCGGGCGCGGTGAACCTGCGCGAGATCTTCACCTTCCTTGCGACCTCGACCGCCGAGGGCCTGGGCGAACTCGGGCAGACCTTCGCCGAGTCCTTCGGCTCGGTGGGCCTGTCGGGTGCCGAGACCGCGGTGCTCTACGAGGAGTCGATGAACAGCGGCTTCGGCCAGTCGTGCCGCGGCTACTTCCTGCTGTCGTGGCTCAAGTACCCGAAGGTCCGCATCCTGCACGGCGGCCTCGCCGGCTGGAAGGCGGCGGGCCTGCCGGTCGACACCGCGCCGGTGTCGCCCGCACCCGCGACCTTCCCGATGCCCGCGACCACCGCGTCGATGATGGTCACGAAGGACGAGATGCTGAAGGCGCTCGACAGCGAGGTGATGCTGCTCGACGTCCGTGACGTGGACGAGTGGATCGGCGAGAGCTCGTCGCCCTACGGGAAGGACTTCGCGCCCCGCAAGGGCCGCATTCCCGGCGCGAAGTGGATCGAGTGGTACCGCTTCATGAAGCCCTCGGCGCAGGGCCCGGTCTTCAAGAGCCCGGCCGAGATCCTCGCCGAGTGCCGCACCGCCGGCATCTCGCCGAAGGACACGGTCTACCTCTACTGCTTCAAGGGCGCGCGCGCCTCGAACACCTTCGTCGCGCTGAAGGAGGCGGGCTTCTCGGACGTGCGGATGTACTTCGGCTCGTGGAACGAGTGGTCGCGCGAGCCGGGCCTGCCGATCGAGAGCGGGTTCCCGTCGAACTGAGGACCGGGGCCGGGGCCGCTCACGCGAGCGGCTTCGGCTGCGGCATCGGCAGCCAGCCGGGCAGCGCCGCGATCCGCGCGAGCCAGGCCCGGACCGCGGGCCAGGGCTCGAGCGACAGCTTCGCGTCGGGCAGCGCCTCGACGTACGGATAGACCGCGACGTCGGCGATCGAGACGGTGTCGCCCTCCAGCCAGTCGCGCCCCGAGAGCCGCGCCTCGAGGATCGCCATCGCGTCGAGCGTGCGCCGCGTCGTCAGCTCGAGGTCGATCGGCGTGCCCAGCCGGTGGTGCCGGCGCAGCAGGTTCGGGCCGTGGTGGATCTCGTTCGCCGAGAACGCCAGCCAGCGCATCCGCTCGGCGAGCGCCCACGGGTCCGACGGCCACCAGCGCTCGCCGCCGTGCTTCGCGGCCAGCCAGACGAGGATCGCATGGCTGTCGTGCAGCACGCGGCCGTCCTCCTCGAGCACCGGCACCAGGCCGGAGGGGTTGAGCGCGAGGAAGGCCGGCGTGCGCTGGTCTCCGCGCCGGATGTCGACCAGCCGTTCCTCGAACGGCAAGCCGAGCATCGACAGGAAGACGCGGACCCGCTGGCAGTTGCCCGACGGCGGGAACGCGTGCAGCACCCGCGCGGCGGCCACCTCAGGCGGCCCCGGTCTCGACGACCGGCGGACGCAGCGTCAGCGGCAGGCTCGGCGTCTTGACGACGAACACCGGCGGCCGCGGCACGTAGCGGTGCGGCTTGCCGACGATGCCGCCGGCGATCGTGCGCGCCTGGCGCAGGATCGGCTCGACGGTGCCGCCGACGCGGCCGTCGACCTCGGCGCAGTCGCCGAGCGCCCAGATGCGCTCCGGCACGCAGGCGAGCGTCGCCACGTCGACGATCACGCCCTGCCGCACCGGCAGGCCGGCGCGCCGCGCGAGGCGGATCTCGGGCTCGACGCCCACCGCGACGAGGCCGAGGTCGAAGCGGCCGGCGTGCGCGCCGCCGGCGACGTCCTGCCAGATCGCGCCGACCTGGGTGTCGTCGGCGGCCGCGCCCGCGGGCACCAGCAGCTCGCGGATCGACGCGCCGCCGCTGAAGCGCACGCCGCGGCCGCGCAGCGCGTCGCGCAGGCGGATCGCGGTCGGCGGGTCGAGGCGGTCGGCCAGCGGCAGCGGCTTCGACTCCAGCAGCGAGACCTCGGCGCCCGTGCCGGCGAAATCATCGGCGAGCTCGCAGCCGACCAGGCCGGCGCCGACGATCAGCAGGCGCGGCGCACGTCCCTCGGCCGCGGCGCGCACGCGGGCGGCGTCGAAGGCCGAGCGCAACGACGCGTAGGCCGCGAGGTCGTTGACCGCGTGCAGCCGCGACGCGCCCGCGCCCGGCAGCGCGATCCGCCGCGCCCGCCCGCCGGTGGCGAGCACCAGCTTCGCGAAGCGCAGCGAGCCGCGCGTGGTCAGCAGGCGCCGGCGCGTCACGTCGAGCTCGAGCGCCCACGCGCGGGCCAGCAGCCGCACGCCGAGCTCGGCGGCGAGCTCGGGACCCGGCCGCTCGACGATCGCCGCCGGGCTCAGGCCGCGGGCGAGCGCGACCGACAGCGTGGGCTTCGGATAGAGCGAGCCCTCGCAGGCCGTCACGATCGTGACGGGTCCGGTGAAGCCCGCGTCGCGCAGCGCGCGCGCGGTGCTCCAGCCCGCGGTGCCGGCGCCGACGATCACCACGCCCTCGCCGCGAGGCGCGGGCGAGGCGGCCGCCGCCGCGGCGGCGCGCGCGGGCCCCTTCGACGGCTCGATCGGCCGGAAGTCGGCCTTGCCCACGCCGCAGACCGGGCAGCGCCAGTCCTCGGGGATGTCCTCGAAGCGCGTGCCGGGGGCGAGACCCGAGTCCGGATCGCCCCGGGCCTCGTCGTAGATCAGGCCGCAGGCCTCGCAGAGCCAGAGATTCAGCGCACGCGCACGATCGGTCATCGCCCGGTCCTCCGTGGGGTCAGCGCACGC
>JBAXJZ010000027.1:0-17104 GCA_037137595.1 Burkholderiales bacterium
CGCCGCCAGCGATGAGCAAGGTGTCGCCCGTGCGCGCGAGTTGGTAGAAGGCGAGATTGCTGCGGGTGACGAGATTTTCGGGGAAGCCTTGGGCAGGGATGAAAACGAGGGTGCTGCGGCCGGAAAATTTTTCGACCGTCGGAGTAAATGCGACGGGCGGGGGCGTGACGGCGGGGTCGGTTTTGTCTTTAGGTTTGGACGGCGCGAGGTTGATCCGGGCGTCGCCGGCGGTGGAGGCGAAGACGAGCGTGGCGTAAAGGTCGCCGTTGGTTTGAGGCAGCAGGTCGGTGACTTCGGCATCGCGGTTTTCCTGGAGGATTAGAGGGCTCGCGAGTGCGGTAGGGGCGGGAGTGGCGGGGGCGGGGAAAACGGAGAGCTTGGCTTTGGGTGAGGAGCCGCAGGGGGTGCGGCCATCAGCAAAGCGGGAGAGACGGCGGGCGGTGCGGTCGCGGCCTGGTACCAGCACACGGTCGCGGCCAAGCAGTTCAGCTGCTCGTTCACCTGGGCCGACCGGACCCTGATGGCGCTGCAGCTCGACCAGTGGCTGCCGTCGGTGTTCCGGGTGGGTGCCACCTGCGCGGATGCGGCGAAGTCGACGCTGCTCGGGCTGCCCTACGAGGTCTGGGGCGGCGGCTGGTTCACGCTCGTCGCGCTCGCGTCGGTCGCCGTGCTGGCGACCGCGCTGCGCGCCCGCTGACGCCGCGCTCAGGGCTCCGTCGCCCTCGACCTCCTGCGCCGCGGCGCGCGCACCAGCGTGCGCGCGATCTCGGCGAGCGCGTCCAGCTCGGCGGTGCGGGCGGTGCTCGCCCGCGCCACCAGCGCGATGCCGCGTCGCGGCGCCGGCGCGCCGATCGGTCGCGCGATCACCGAGGTGCCCACCAGCAGCCCGGCGCGCACCGCCATCTCGGGCAGCAGCGCGATCCCCAGCCCTTCCTCGACCATCTGCACGAGCGTGGTGACGCTGCTCGCCTCGAAGCCGGTCGTGTTCGCGCGCTCCGACAGCCCGCAGCCCTCGAGCGTGTGGCTGCGCAGGCAGTGGCCCTCCTCCAGCAGCAGCAGCCGCCCGGTATCGAGCGAGGCCACCGACGGCCGTGCCGGTCGAGCCGCCGGGTCGCCCTCGGCGGCGATCAGCCAGAGCTCGTCGTCGAAGAGCTCGCGCACCAGCAGGCCCGAGGTGTCGAAGGGCAGCGCGATCAGCGCGAAGTCCAGCGAGCCGTCGCGCACCTGGGCGAGCGAGCGCGCGGTCGTGTCCTCGCGCAGCGCGATCCGCAGCTTCGGATGACGCTCGCGCGCGGTCCGGACCAGCGTGGGCAGCATGAACGGCGCGATCGTGGGGATCGCGCCGAGTCGCAGCAGCCCCGTCATCGGCTCGGCCGCGCGCGACACGTGCGCGACCAGATCGCCGGCCATGGAGAGCAGCACGCGGGCCCGCGCGACCACTTCGTCACCGATCGGCGTCATCCTCACGTGCTGGCGGTCGCGTTCGACGAGCTGGGCGCCGAGCTGGCGCTCGAGTTCCTGGATGCCGCCCGACAGGGTCGACTGCGTGACGAACGAGGCCTCCGCGGCCTGGGTGAAGTTCAGCTTCTCCGACAGCCTGACCAGATAGGACAGCTGTCGCAGCGAGGGCAGGGCGCTCATCGGAATCTCCGATCAATGTAATCGCTATTATCCGTTGGATCGATTTTCAGGCAAGCCCCAGACTCCGTCGGGCAGTGAACGCTTCTTGCTGAAAACCCTGTTCGTCCTCCTCTTCGACAACCACCCAGGAGTTCCGCGATGTCCCTGATCAACACCACCGTCCAGCCGTTCAAGACCACCGCCTTCCACAACGGCAAGTTCGTCGAGGTGAGCGACGCGACCCTGAAGGGCAAGTGGTCGGTCCTGATCTTCATGCCGGCCGCCTTCACCTTCAACTGCCCGACCGAGGTCGAGGACGCGGCCGACAACTACGCCGAGTTCCAGAAGCTGGGCGCCGAGGTCTACATCGTCACGACCGACACGCACTTCTCGCACAAGGTCTGGCACGAGACCTCGCCGGCCGTGGGCAAGGCGAAGTTCCCGCTGGTCGGCGACCCGACCCACACGCTGACCAACGCCTTCGGCGTGCACATCGCGGAAGAAGGCCTGGCGCTGCGCGGCACCTTCATCATCAATCCGGACGGCGTCATCAAGACCCTCGAGATCCACGACAACGCGATCGCGCGTGACGTGAAGGAAACCCTGCGCAAGCTGAAGGCCGCGCAGTTCGTCGCCAAGAACCCCGGCCAGGTCTGCCCGGCCAAGTGGAACGAAGGCGCCGCGACGCTGACCCCGTCGCTCGAGCTGGTCGGCAAGATCTGATCGCAGAGAACGCAGCACCCTGCGCGGCCGGCCACCCGCCGGTCGCGTGAACCCCGGGCAGTACCGCTGCCCGATCGGGCCCCGACCCGGGCGCCCGATCCCACAGCGGCATTGCGCACGACGCGACGACGCACACCGACCCCGGCGGCCACCGCCGCCGGGAGCCGACACCGAAGACACGACTGCAAGGACGACGCCATGCTGGACGATTCGCTCAAGACGCAACTCAAGGCCTACCTGGAGCGGCTTCGCCGCCCGGTCGAGATCGTGGCCGCGCTCGACGACGGCGCGTCGTCGGCCCAGATGCGCGCGCTGATCGAGGACATCGTCCCGCTGCACCCGCTGCTCTCGTTCGTCGAGCGTCGCGACGCGGGCGAGCGCGTGCCCTCGTTCTCGCTCGGTGCGCCGGGCGAGCCGGGCCGCGTGCGCTTCGCCGGCCTGCCGCTCGGTCACGAGTTCACCTCGCTGGTGCTGGCGCTGCTGCAGGTCGGGGGCCACCCGCCCAAGGTCGACGACGACGTGCTCGAGCAGGCCCGCTCGCTCGAGGGCGAGCTGGTGTTCGAGACCTTCGTCTCGCTGTCCTGCCACAACTGCCCCGACGTCGTGCAGGCGCTGAACCTGCTCGCGGTCGTGAACCCGAACGTGCGCCACACGATGGTCGACGGCGCGCTCTTCCAGGACGAAGTCACGGCCCGCGAGATCATGTCGGTGCCGGCGACCTTCCTGAACGGCGAGCCCTTCGTCTCCGGCCGGATCACGGTCGAGGAGATCCTCGCGAAGCTCGACACGAACGCGTCGGCGCGTGCGGCCGAGAAGCTCGCCGCCAAGGACGTGTTCGACGTGCTGATCGTCGGCGGCGGCCCTGCCGGGTCGGCCGCGGCGGTCTACGCGGCGCGCAAGGGCATCCGCACCGGCCTCGTCGCCGAGCGCTTCGGCGGCCAGGTGCTCGACACGATGGCCATCGAGAACTTCATCTCGGTCAAGGAGACCGAGGGGCCGAAGATGGTCGTGGCGCTCGAGCAGCACGTGAAGCAGTACGACGTCGACCTGATGAATCTGCAGCGGGCGGCATCGCTGGTGCCGGCGGCCGCGCCCGGCGAACCGATCGAGGTGAAGCTCGAGAGCGGTGCCAGCCTGCGCGCAAGATCGGTGATCGTCGCGACCGGCGCGCGCTGGCGCAACCTGAACGTCCCCGGCGAGGCCGAGTACAAGAACAAGGGCGTGGCCTACTGCCCGCACTGCGACGGCCCGCTCTTCAAGGGCAAGCGCGTCGCGGTCATCGGCGGCGGCAACTCGGGCGTCGAGGCGGCGATCGACCTCGCCGGCATCGTCGAGCACGTGACGCTGCTGGAGTTCGCGGCGACGCTGCGCGCCGACGCGGTGCTGCAGCGCAAGCTGCACAGCCTGCCGAACGTCACGGTCGTGACGAACGCGCAGACCACCGAGGTCGTCGGCGACGGTTCGCGGGTGACGGCGCTGCGCTACACGGACCGGGCCGACGGCACGGCGAACGAGATCGGGCTCGCCGGCGTGTTCGTCCAGATCGGCCTGCTGCCGAACACCGACTGGCTGAAGGGCGTCGTCGCGCTCTCGAAGCACGGCGAGATCGAGATCGACGCCCGAGGCGCGACCTCGGTGCCGGGCGTGTACGCCGCCGGCGATGCGACGACCGTGCCGTTCAAGCAGATCGTCATCGCGATGGGCGAGGGGTCGAAGGCCGCGCTGGCCGCGTTCGAGCACCTGATCCGCACGTCGGCGCCGGCCGAGGCGCCGGTCGCGCTGGCCGCCTGAGGATCGGGGCCGCACGCGTCGGCCCCGTCAGCGTCCGCCGTCGCCCGCCGCGGGTGTTGCAAGCCCTCACGATCGGACCGTCGCGCGGATCCGCCCCGCGGCGTAACATCCCGGCGACCGGCCCCGCTCGCGCGGCAGCCGCCGGCCGATCCGAGACCCGTTCAGACCGACCCTGGGGAGCCGACCTTGAAACGCATTCTGCTCGTGACCGCCCTGCTGACGTTCACCGCCGCCGCCGCCGCCGCGGACGGAGCCACCTGCACGGCGACGGCCGGCGAGAAGAAGCTCGCCGGCGCGGCCAAGACCAGCTTCATGAAGAAGTGCGAGACCGACGCCAAGTCCACCTGCGACGCGGCCGCCGCCGAGAAGAAGCTCGCCGGCGCCGCGAAGAACAGCTTCGTCAAGAAGTGCGTGAGCGACGCGGTCGGCGGCTGACCGACCGCAGGTGCCGCGGCCGGGCTCCGACGGAGCCCGCGCCGGGTGCACCCGTGGTCCGCGTCGGGCCGCGTGTCCGGGCCGCCGCGGCCCGGCCCGGCGATCAGGACGCGGGATCCATCATCGACTGCTGGTAGTTCTCGAGCCCGATGCGGCCGATCAGCTCCAGCTGCGTCTCCAGCCAGTCGATGTGCTCCTCGGTGTCTTCGAGGATCGTCTCCAGCAGTTCGCGCGACACATAGTCGCGGACGGCCTCGCAGTGAGCGATCGCGTCGCGCACGTGCGCCTGCGAGGTCTGCTCGAGCGCGAGGTCGCACTGCAGGATCTCGGGCACGGTCTCGCCCACGCTCACCTTGTGCAGGTTCTGCAGGTTGGGCAGCCCGTCGAGCATCAGGATCCGTTCGATCAGCCGGTCGGCGTGCTTCATCTCGCCGATCGACTCGTCGTACTCCTTCCTGCCCAGCTTCTGCAGTCCCCAGTGGCGATAGATCCTCGCGTGGAGGAAGTACTGGTTGATCGCGGTCAGCTCGTTGGTCAGCTGCCCGTTCAGCATCGCGATGACCTGCCGGTCGCCCTTCATGCGTGCTCCGTGTCGTGGGGGAGGATCACGCCGACGGTAGCAGATCGCGCGAGCGGCGGACCTCGGTGTCCGCGACCGGCGCGGCGGCATCGTGCATCGCGGCGAGCGTGGCGTCGATGACGCCGCGCGCGCAGTCGGCGCACTGCCCGCAGCAGGTCGCCACGCCGAGCTCGCGGGACAGGCCGTCGAGGGTGTGGACGCCGGCTCGGACCCGCTCGGCGATCTCGCGGTCGGTGACGGCGTTGCAGACGCAGACGTACATGGCGACGGTATCCGGGATGAGAACCAGAATGAGAACTATTCTCGTTGATGACGGATCGGGCGTCAACCTCGGCAGCCGTCCCGGTTCCGGATGCCGCGGATGACCGCCCGCGACCGCTCCGCTAAGCTCGTCCGGCGCGCGGCGACCGTCCCGCGTGTCCCCCCGACCCCGGAGCCCCCCATGAACGACCCGATCCGCGGGCAGTCCCCGCTCCCTTCCACCGGACTGCGCGTGGGCGCGGCCGTCCTCGCGGCCCTGGCCGCCATCGCCGGGCCCGCGGCGGCCGTCGAACCGAACGCGGTCCTCGAGGCCTCGCGCAAGCTGGTGCCCACCGGGCCGTGGCCGGCCGGCGACGAGCGCGGCATGGGCAACACCCAGGGCGCGGGCACGCAGATGCGCTGCGGCTGGCACCTGTCGCAGCCGAAGGCGAAGTCCTACGAGCTCTCGCACGTCCGCTCGAACTCCATGCCCTCGTCGCCGTTCGGCGGGCCCGACAAGACCGTCTACAAGCCGACCGCGGTGCTGCCCTTCACCGCCCACGCGTTCAACTCCGAGAAGTCGGTGGCCGACGCCGAGCCCGCGCAGCAGGCGACGCAGATCGACGCGCTCGGCCACTTCGCCTACCTCGACAAGCCCTGGGACGGGCAGGGCACGCCGCCCTCGGACGGCGCGCGCTACTACGGCGGCTTCACGCAGCAGCAGGTCAAGCCGACGCCCGACTCGCCGCTGCTGAAGCTGGGCATGGAGAAGGCGCCGCCGATCGTCACCAGCGCGGTGCTGCTCGACGCGAAGGCGGTGGTGGGCAACGGCCAGGCGCTGAAGGGCGGGGACCTGATCAACGCCGAGCACATCCAGAGGATGCTGAAGGCCCAGGGTCTTTCCAAGCGCGGGATCCTGCCGGGCGACGTGGTGCTGATCCACACCGGCTGGAGCGAGCAGTGGAAGGACCCGGCGGGCGACACGCCGTACTACACCCAGGGACCGGGCCTGTCGTACGACGCGGCGCAGTACCTCGGCCGCGCGCGGATCGTCGCCGTGGGGCTCGACGTACCCTTCATCGACCCGGTGGCCGAGGGCTTCCTGCAGGGCAAGGCGCCGCCGGCGGCCGGCACGCCGCAGGGGCTGCCCTTCGCCGTCCACCACCACATGCTGACCCAGATGGGCATCCACCACCTGGAGAACGTGCGGACGGTGGACCTCGCCGAGGACAGGGTCTGGACCTCGTGCGCGATGATCCTGCCGATCCGGCAGCAGGGCGCGGCGGGCTCGGCGATCCGGCCGGTGGCCGTCGGCGTGCCGGGGCGCCGCCCGTGACGGCGGGGGCTGCGTCGACCGACGACCGATCCCTGGGGGTGCCGCTGCCGGCGGCCGACCTGCTCGACTCGATGGGGTTCGTGCGCGTGCTCGAGGTCGACCGCGCGGCCGGCCGGCTGCGCGCCGAGTTCGATGCGCTGCCGCGCTTCTGCCACACCGACGGCACCATCGTGCAGGGCGGCTTCGTCACCGCGTGGCTCGACTTCTCGATGGCGCACGCCGCCTTCCTGAAGTCGGGCTACGACGTGGGCGTGGCGAGCCTCGAACTGAAGGTCAGCTTCCTGCAGCGGGTGGGGCCCGGCCGCGTGGTGGCCGAAGGGCGGGTGCAGCGGCTCGGCCGCCGCGTGGCCTTCCTCGAGGCGTCGCTGCACGACACGGCCGGGGCGCTGCTGGCCACCGCTTCGTCGACGGCGATGCTGACCGGGCGCTGACGCACGCGCCGGCCGGCGGTCCGCCGAGCGCTCGAGGCGCGACGGACCGACCCGGGCGGGCCGCGTTCCTCAGCGCCCGACGCCGCGCAGCGCGCTGGTGGCCGCCGAGCCGGCGACCCGCCGCTGGCGCGGCTCCATCCGGCACTCGTGCACCGGGATGATCCGGCCGTCCTCGGCCTGGGTCTCGAGCTTCACGGTGAAGCCCCAGAGCTGGGCGAGGTGGCGGACCACCTGCTCGCACTCGGGCGCGAGCGGCCGACGGTCGCGGCGGAAGTGCCGCAGCGTCAGCGACCGGTCGCCTTCCAGGTCGACCGAGACGACCTGGATGTCCGGCTCGCGCTCGGCGAGCGAGTACTGCCTGGACAGCGACTCGCGAACCGCGCGGTAGCCGGCGTCGTCGTGGATCGCGCCGATCCGGCGGGTCGGCTCGGAGTCGTCGTCGACGAGGCAGAACAGCCGGAAGTCGCGGATCAGCTTCGGCGACAGGAACTGCGCGATGAAGCTCTCGTCCTTGAAGTTGCGCATCGCCCAGTCGAGCGTCTTCTGCCAGTCGCCGCCGGCGATCTCGGGGAACCAGGCGCGGTCCTCGTCGGTCGGGGCCTCGCAGATGCGCCGGATGTCGCGGAACATCGCGAAGCCCAGCGCGTAGGGATTGATGCCGCCGTAGCGCTGGCTGTCGAAGCCGGGCTGGGTCAGCACGTTCGTGTGCGAGGTCAGCACCTCCAGCATGAACGCGTCGGACACCAGGCCCTCGTCGTACATCGTCTGCAGGATGGTGTAGTGCCAGAACGTGGCCCAGCCCTCGTTCATCACCTGCGTCTGGCGCTGCGGATAGAAGTACTGCGAGATCTTCCGGACGATCCGCGCGAGCTCCCGCTGCCACGGCTCGAGCAGCGGCGCGTGCTTCTCGACGAAATAGAGCAGGTTCTCCTGCGGCTCGGCCGGGAAGGTCCGCGGCTTCGCCTCTTCGGCGCCGTCGCTCTGGCGGCGCGGCAGCGTCCGCCAGAGGTCGTTCACCTGCTGCTGCAGGTAGGCCTCGCGTTCCTTCAGCCGCGCCTGCTCCTGCGCGAGCGAGCGCTTGTTGGGCCGCTTGTAGCGGTCCACGCCGAGGTTGGAGAGCGCGTGGCAGGCGTCGAGCACGCGCTCGACCTCGACCTCGCCGTAGCGCTGCTCGCACTCGGCGACGAAGCGCTTGGCGAAGACCAGGTAGTCGATGATCGAGTCCGCGTGTGTCCAGGTGCGGAACAGGTAGTTGCCCTTGAAGAAGGAGTTGTGGCCGTAGCAGGCGTGCGCGATCACCAGCGCCTGCATCGGCATCGTGTTCTCCTCCATCAGGTACGCGATGCAGGGGTTCGAGTTGATGACGATCTCGTACGCCAGGCCCATGTGCCCGCGCTTGTACGTCTGCTCGGTCGCGAGGTAGTGCTTGCCGTAGGACCAGTGCGTGTAGCCCACCGGCATGCCGTGCGACGCGTACGCGTCCATCATCTGCTCGGCGGTGATCACCTCGATCTGGTTCGGATAGGTGTCGAGGCCGTAGCGCTCGGCGATCCGCGCGATCTCGCGGTCGTAGCGCTCGACCAGCTCGAAGGTCCATTCCGAGCCGCCGGGCAGCAGCCGGTCGGCGCGCGAGGGCGCGACCGTCGGGCGCTGCATCGCCGAGGTGTCGGCGGGCAGCGTCGACGCGGGCGACGGCTCCGGCTCGGGTTCGGGCGCGCGGGCGGCCGGGGGCAGGGGATCGGTCATGGGCGCTCCGGGCGGCCGCTCAGGCCGCCATCTTCTGCTTGCGCGCGAACAGCTCGCGCAGCACCGGGTAGACGTCGGCGCGGGTCATGATGCGCCCGAGCGCGAGGTTGCGCGAGCCCGCGCGCGCCAGCTCGAACTGCTCCCACAGCGACTGCGGCTGCGCGGCGTCGATCTCCACGTAGGTGTAGTACTGCACGCGCGGCAGCAGCTCGTTCACCAGCAGCTCGTGGCACTTCGGGCAGTCGCTCTCCCAGTTGTCGCCGTCGGAGGCCTGCGCGACGTAGACGTTCCACTGGTCGAGCGGGAAGTTCTCCTTGATGGTCTCTACCGCCAGCTCCAGCGCCGACGAGACCAGCGTGCCGCCCGACTCGCGCGAATGGAAGAATCCGTCCTCGTCGACGACCGCAGCCGTCGTGTGGTGCCGGATGAAGACGATCTCGATGCGCTCGTAGTGCCGCGTGAGGAACAGGTGCAGCAGGATGAAGAAGCGCTTGGCGAGGTCCTTGCGGTTCTCGTCCATCGAGCCCGAGACGTCCATGATGCACATCATGACCGCCTGCGAGACCGGCTTCGGCTGCGGGATCCGGTTGTTGTAGCGCAGGTCGAACTCGTCGATGAACGGCACCCGGGCGATCCGGCCGAGCAGCCGTTCGCGCTCGGCGAGCAGCGCCTGCAGCGCGATGTCCTCGGCCGGCGGCGTGGCCGCGTCGTCCTGCACGGGCGGGGCGACCGGCGTGGTCGCGGCGAGGCGACGGCGCTCGGCGGCGATCTTCTCGTCCACCTCGCGCAGCTGCTGCCGGTACGGCGCCGCGAGCGCGATCCGGCGCGCCAGCGACTCGCGCATCGTCCGGACGATCGACAGGTTCGACGGCGTGCCGTCGCTGCGGTAGCCGCCGCGCCGCAGCTTGGTCTGCGGGATCTGCGCGAGCTGGGTCTTCACCAGGTCGGGCAGCTCCATGTCCTCGAAGAAGAACTCGAGGAACTCCTCGCGGGTCAGCGCGAAGGTGAACGCGTCCTCGCTCTCGCCCGAGTCGCTCGCCTTGCCGGAGCCGCCGCCGCCCCCGCCGCCCTGCGGCCGCGGGATCTTGTCGCCGGTGGTGAACTCCTTGTTGCCGGGCAGCACCCGCTCGCGGCGACCGCCCGGGCCGAGGTTGAAGTTCGGCTCGTTCAGGTCGCGCGACGGGATCGTGACGTTGCCGCCCTTGTCCGTGTCGGCGATCTTCCGCTGGGCCACCGCACGTGCGACGGCCTCGCGGATCTGCGCCTTGTAGCGCTTCAGGAAGCGCTGCTGGTTGCCGGCGCTCTTGCGCCGGCCGTTGGCCCTGCGATCGATGATCTCGGACATGCGGCGCCTCCCTTCGCGGCCGCGCCGGTCACGACGACTTGCGTACGCGCAGGTACCACTCGACCAGCAGGCGGACCTGCTTGGGCGTGTAGCCCTTCTCGACCATGCGGTCGACGAAGTTCTGGTGCTTGCGCTGCTCGTCGGCCGAGGCCTTCGCGTTGAACGAGATCACCGGCAGCAGGTCCTCGGTCGTCGAGAACATCTTCTTCTCGATGACGCCGCGCAGCTTCTCGTACGAGGTCCACGGCGGGTTCTTGCCGCCGGCGTTGGCGCGGGCCCGCAGCACGAAGTTGACGATCTCGTGCCGGAAGTCCTTCGGGTTCGCGATGCCGGCCGGCTTCTCGATCTTCTCGAGCTCGTCGTTCAGCTGGTTGCGGTCGAGCATCTCGCCGGTGTTCGGGTCGCGGAACTCCTGGTCCTGGATCCAGAAGTCGGCGAAGGTCACGTAGCGGTCGAAGATGTTCTGTCCGTATTCGCTGTACGACTCGAGGTAGGCGGTCTGGATCTCCTTGCCGATGAACTCGGCATAGGGATGCGACAGGTGTTCCTTGATGAAGGCGAGGTACTTCTTCTCGATCTCGGGGGCGAACTGCTCGCGCTCGATCTGCTGCTCGAGCACGTAGAGCAGGTGGACCGGGTTCGCGGCGACCTCGCCGTGGTCGAAGTTGAACACCTTCGACAGCACCTTGTAGGCGAAGCGCGTGGACAGCCCCGCCATGCCCTCGTCGACGCCGGCGAAGTCGCGGTACTCCTGCAGCGACTTGGCTTTCGGATCGACGTCCTTCAGGTTCTCGCCGTCGTAGATCCGCATCTTCGAGAACAGGCTCGAGTTCTCGGGCTCCTTGAGCCGCGTGAGGATCGCGAACTGCGCCATCATCTTCAGCGTGCCGGGGGCGCAGGGCGCCTGCGACAGTGAGCTGGACTCCAGCAGCTTGTCGTAGATCTTCACCTCCTCGGTCACGCGCAGGCAGTACGGGACCTTGACGATGTAGATCCGGTCGAGGAACGCCTCGTTGTTCTTGTTGTTGCGGAAGGCCTGCCACTCGCTCTCGTTCGAGTGCGCGAGGATCACGCCGTCGAACGGGATGGCGCCGAAGCCTTCGGTGCCCTTGTAGTTGCCTTCCTGCGTCGCGGTGAGCAGCGGGTGCAGCACCTTGATCGGGGCCTTGAACATCTCGACGAACTCGAGCAGGCCCTGGTTGGCGAGGCACAGGCCGCCCGAGTAGCTGTAGGCGTCGGGGTCGTCCTGCGAGAAGCGCTCGAGCTGGCGGATGTCGAGCTTGCCGACCAGTGACGAGATGTCCTGGTTGTTCTCGTCACCCGGCTCGGTCTTCGCGATCGCGATCTGCTGAAGGATCGAGGGCCGCAGCTTCACGACGCGGAAGCGGGTGATGTCGCCGCCGTACTCGGCCAGGCGCTTGACCGCCCACGGCGACATGATCGGGTTGAGGTAGCGGCGCGGGATGCCGAACTCGGCCTCGATCGCGGCGCCGTCCTCGGTCGGCGAGAAGAGCCCCAGCGGCGACTCGTTCACCGGCGAGCCCTTCAGCGCGTAGAAGGGCATCGCCTCCATCAGCTGCTTGAGCTTCTCGGCGAGCGAGGACTTGCCGCCGCCGGGCGGTCCGAGCAGATACAGGATCTGCTTGCGTTCCTCGAGCGCCTGCGCCGAGTGCTTGAAGAACGAGACGATCTGCTCGATCGTCTCCTCCATCCCGTAGAAGTCCCGGAAGGCCGGGTACACGCGGATGACCTTGTTCGAGAAGATGCGCGACAGCCGGGGATCGGAGCGCGTGTCCAGGAGACCGGGCTCGCCGATCGCCATCAGCATCCGCTCGGCGGCGCTCGCATACGCGCTGCGGTCGCGCTTGCAGAGCTCGAGGTACTCCTGCAGCGAGTATTCCTCTTCGAGCCGGGCTTCGTAGCGGGCCTTGTAGCGACCGAGGATGCCACCCGGTCCGGAGCCCTGCTGGGGGAGCGCGACGCTGCGTGCAGCCAGTCGTGCGGTGCCTTCGTCGAAGGCGGAGAGGACCTGCTTCAGACCGGCTTCCATGAGTGACCTCCAATCACGCAAGCGCTTGGGACCATCGTGATCCCGGGAACCTCACCTCCTCCAACGAGGAGGATGTGCGTCGCGATGACGCCGACGGGCGGCGGTGGCCGTTGCGCTTGCGCGCCGCCACCGAACCGAGACTCGCAAGTTCCGTACCTAGTCATCGGACACGAGGCCTCGAACAGCGTGGTCGCGCTCGCGCTGATCGGATGACAGTCTCCGTTCGCGCACCGTCCTCGACGCATCGTTGCAGGTTCCTGGGCGCATGAGCGAAAGACCCGGCGCGGGGCTCAGTCTCGTGCGAGGTCCTCGATGATCGGACAGCCCGGTCTCTGATCGCCCTGGCACTGGTCGGCTGCTGCTGCCAGCGCGTCGCGCATGCGGGCGAGCAGCGTGATCTGACGATCGAGCTCGCCCACATGCTCGAGCGCGATGCGCTTGACGTCGGCGCTCGCGCGCTCGGGATCGCGCCACAGCGAGACCAGCGCGCCGATGCGCTCGAGCCCGAACCCGAGGTCCCGCGCGTGCTTGACGAAGCGCAGGGTGCGCAGGTCCTCTGGGCCGTAGCGGCGGTAGCCGGCGTCCGAGCGACGCGCGGGACCGATCAGTCCGATCGACTCGTAGTGGCGGATCATCTTCGCCGACAGCCCGGTCGCGGCCGCCGCCTCGCCGATGTTCATCGTGCCGGGACGGGTCCCGTCATCGTCTTCGTGGAGCGCCGCTGCGGCGGGGAGCATGCTGCACATGGTGCGGGCCTTTCGGTGTCAGGAACGGGGGGCGGGCCGCGACGCGGTCCCGGTGGGCGACCATCGCGACAGCAGCAGCGCGTTGGTCATCACGCTGACGGAGCTCATCGCCATCGCGGCGCCGGCGATCACCGGCGACAGCAGTCCCGCCGCGGCGAGCGGGATGCCGATCACGTTGTAGGCGAAGGCCCAGAAGAGGTTCTGGCGGATCTTCGCGACCGTGCGCGACGAGATCTCGATCGCTGCGGGCACCAGCAGCGGATCGCCGCGCATCAGCGTGATGCCGGCGGTATGCATCGCGACGTCGGTGCCGGTCGCCATCGCGATGCCGACGTCGGCGGCGGCGAGCGCGGGCGCGTCGTTGATGCCGTCGCCCACCATCGCGACCGCGCCGTCGGTCTCGGTCTTAAGGCGTGCGATGTGGCCGGCCTTGTCGCCGGGCAGGACCTCGGCGATCACGCGGTCGATGCCGAGCGCACGGCCCACGGCCTCGGCCGCGCCGCGGTTGTCGCCCGAGATCATCACGCTCGTCACGCCGCGCGCCGCGAGCCGCGCGACGGCCTCGCGCGCGCCGGGCTTCACGGTGTCGCCGAAGGCGAGCACGCCGAGCCGGCGGCCGTCCTCGTCGAGCAGCCACGAGACGGTGCGGCCCTCGTGCTGCAGCGCGGCGGCGCGCTCGGCGAGTTCGGCGTCGGCGGGCGCGCCGAGCTCTGCGGCGAGCCGTTCGCTGCCCAGCCGCAGCAGGCGGCCGTCGACGCGGCCCTCGACGCCGCGGCCCGGCAGCGCTCGGATCGCCTCGGCCGTCGGTACCGGCGCGCCGGCGACCGCCTCCAGCACGGCGCGTGCGAGCGGATGCTCGCTGCCGGCCTGCAGCGCGGCCGCGCGGGCCACCAGCGCGTCGCGCGTCGTGCCCGCGGCGGGAATCGCGTCGACCAGGACCGGCCGGCCCACCGTCAGCGTGCCGGTCTTGTCGAAGGCGACGATCCGGACCCGGTGCGCGAGCTCCAGCGCCTGGGCGTCCTTGATGAGCACCCCGTGCCGCGCGGCCACGCCGGTGCCGGCCATGATCGCGGCCGGCGTCGCCAGGCCCAGCGCGCAGGGACAGGCGATGACCAGGACCGCGACCGCGGCGACGATCGCCGGTTCCCAGCCCCGGCCGGCGAGCAGCCAGCCGGCGAGCGTCAGCGCGGCCACCGCGAGCACGACCGGCACGAAGACCGCCGAGACGCGGTCGACGATCCGCTGGATCGGCGCCTTCGCCGCCTGCGCGTCCTCGACCATCCGGACGATCCGCGCGAGCACCGTCTCGGTGCCGACCGCACCGACCTCGATCACGATCCGCCCCGATCCGTTGATCGAGCCGCCGACGACCGCATCGCCCGGGTGCCGCCCGACCGGCAGCGGCTCGCCGGTCAGCATCGACTCGTCGACCTGCGTGTCGCCGTCGCGGACGGTGCCGTCGACGGGCAGCCGCTCGCCCGGAAGCACGACCAGCCGGTCGCCGACCGAGACGCGCGCCAGCGGCACGATCCGCTCGACGCCCGCCTCGATCCGGCGCGCGGTGTCGGGCCGCAGCGCCTGCAGCGCCCGGATCGCCTCGGTGGTCCGGCGCTTGGCGCGCGCCTCCAGGTACTTGCCGAGCAGCACGAGCGCGACGACGACCGCCGAGGCCTCGTAGTAGAGGTGCGGATCGTGGCCGGGGTGGGCGGTCGCCCACAGCCAGGTCGACAGGCCCCAGCCGGCGGTGGTGCCGATCGAGACGAGCAGGTCCATGTTGCCGGTGCCGGCCTTCAGCGCGGCCCAGCCCGCCCGGTAGAAGCGGGCACCGAGGACGAACTGCACCGGCGAGGCCAGGACGAACTGCAGCCAGGCCGGCAGCATCGCGTGGATGCCGAAGGGGAGCAGCAGCATCGGCGCCACCAGCGGGGCCGACAGCGCGAGCGCGATCGCGACGCGGCGGCGATCCGCGGCGAGGCGGCGTTCGGCCGGGTCGACCGCGGCCGGGCCGGTGCCCGGCGCGGCGCCGTCGATCGCGGCGGCGGCCGTCGCCGGGTCGGGCCGCGGCACGGCCGCGTAGCCGGCATCGGCGACGGCCTTCAGCAGCTCGGGTTCGCGCCGGTCGCCCGCGACGACGACGCGGGCGATCTCCGAGGCGAGGTTGACCGTGGCCTCGAGCACGAACGGCAGCGTCTTCAGCGCGCGCTCGACGCGGCCGACGCAGCTCGCGCAGGTCATGCCCTCGATCGCGAGGTCGACGGTGGCGGTCGGCACGGCGTAGCCGGCGTCCGCGACGGCGGTGACGACCGCGGCGGCCGATGGCGCCGGCGCCCGGACGGTCGCGGTCTCGGCGGCGAGGTTGACCGTGGCCTCGGCGACGCCGGGGACCGCCTTCAGCGCGCGTTCGACGCGGGTCACGCAGGACGCGCAGGTCATGCCCTCGACCGGAACGGTCAGGTCGCGGAGGACGGTGGCGGGGGCGGTGAGGGTGTTCATGCCGTCGAGAATGGGATTTACCCTGATGGCAAGGTCAAGTGTGCGCGCATCGGCCGGTGCACACTCTGACCGGGATCAACGAAGGATCGACGGAGGCGGCGACGATGGAGCAGCGGTTCGACGTGCAGGGCATGACCTGCGCCCACTGCGTGAAGGCGGTGACCCGCGCGGTGCAGGCGGTGGATCCGGCCGCCAGGGTCGAGGTGGACCTGCCGACCGGCCGGGTGGCGGTGGACAGCGGGGCGGACCGCGAGCGGCTGGCTGCGGCGATCCGGGACGAGGGCTATACCGTCGGCTGAGTCCGTCGGCGGCCGGCTCAGGCGCGCAGACGCGCCGCGGCCGCCAGCGTGGCGGGATCGAGCCCGTCGGCCGGGCCGCCGGCGAGCAGCCGCTCGACCGCGGTCGCCATCACCTTGCCGTACTCGACGCCGAACTGGTCGAACGGGTTGATCCCGAGGACGCAGGCGGCGGTGAAGGTCGCGTGCTCGTAGGCGGCCAGCAGCGCGCCGAGCGCACGCGCGTCGAGCGCGGGAAGCGTGATCAGCGAGCTCGGGCGGTTGCCGGGGAACGCGCGGTGGAGGTCGCCGTCGGCCGGCTCGCGTCCGAGCGCGAGCGCCGCGGCCTGGGCGAGGCAGTTCGCGACCAGGATCCGGTGCCGGTCGTCGCCGTCGAAGGCGGGCGGCGTGCGCGACGCGCGGGCGACGATGAAGTCGACCGGCACGACGTCCGGACCCTGGTGCAGCTGCTGGAAGAACGAATGCTGGGCGTTCGTGCCCGAGGTGCCCCAGACGACCGGCGAGGTGGGATGGGTCGCGCGGCCGCCGGCGAGCGTCGCCGACTTGCCGTTGCTCTCCATCACGAGCTGCTGCGCCCAGGCCGGCAGCAGCCGCAGGCGCTCGGCGTACGGGATGATCGCGTGGGTGGGCAGGCCGAGGAACGCCCGGTTCCAGACCGAGACCAGGCCGAGCCGCGCGGGCAGGTTGGCGGCGACCGGCGCGTCGCGGAAATGGCGGTCGATCTCGGCGGCGCCCGCGCGCAGCGCGTCGAGGACGTCCGGACCGCAGGCGACCGCGATGCCCAGGCCGACCGCGGACCACAGCGAATAGCGTCCGCCGACCCAGTCACGGAACTCGAGCAGCAGGTCGGGCCGGATGCCGCGTGCGATCGCCGCGGCCGGCGCCGCGGTCACGCCGATCGTCTGGCCGGCGACCGCGTCGGCCGGGCAGCCGCCGGCGACGAGCCAGCCGCGCGCGGCGTCGGCGTTCGCGAGCGTCTCTCGCGTGGTGAAGGTCTTGGAGACGACGGCGAAGGCGGTCGTCGCGGGGTCCAGGCCGACGAGTTCGCGGGCGAGGTCGTCCGGGTCGACGTTGGCGACGAAGCGGACGTCGAAGGCACGGACGTCGCGCAGCGCATCGACGACGAGGCGCGGGCCGAGGTCCGAGCCGCCGATGCCCAGGCACACGAGCGCGCGGACCGGCGTGCCGCGGAAGCCGGCGAGCCCGCCGCCGCGGATCCGCGCGGCGAGCTCGGCCGTCCGGGCCTGCTGCGCGGCGACGTCGGCCGCGACG